>JAUWWJ010000409.1 GCA_030616935.1 Planctomycetaceae bacterium | reverse complement strand
CTTCTCTGTTTTGTCCCCCTTAAATTTTTTCACAGCTTTCCGAGCATCACTGAGACTTTGGCTGATGAATTTTCGTTCCGCAGCCCAAGGATCGTGACTTAAGTTCATTGATGGGCCAATGAACTTGATTGAGGATGGCACCTTTGGATTGGCTCGTTCTGCTTCTGCTTCTGTTGAATTAAAATACGCTGCGAAGCGGTAGTACTCTTCTTGAGAAAATGGGTCATATTTGTGATCGTGACACTGAGCACATTCAAGTGTGACTCCCAACCAGACAGCAGCCGTTGTGTTCACTCGGTCAAAAACCTGATTAATGCGACTCTCTTCTGGATCCGTTCCTGCTTCTACGTTGGTTGGTGCGCATCGATGGAATCCCGTAGCGATTCGTGTTCCTTGATTTGCTTCAGGCAGTAGATCACCAGCAATTTGTGTAATTGTGAACTGGTCGAAAGGCATGTCGTCGTTTAATGCATCCACGACCCAATCTCGATACGCCCACATATTCCGTAGGTCATCCCGCTGGAATCCATGGGAGTCTGCGTAGCGTGCAAGATCGAGCCACATCCGTGCCCATCGAACGCCAAATTCTTCACTTTGGAGGAACTCATCAACAAGGCTTTCATACGCGTCATCGCGGTCGTCTGCTTCAAATGCTGCAACTACCTCAGGACTTGGTGGCAAGCCAGTCACGTCAAATGAAAGACGTCGTATCAACTGACTTTTTTTCGCTACTGGAGCAAATTGGAGGTCTTTATCCGTATGCGCCGCCACGATCCAACCATCAATGGTCGGATCAATACTCATTGCGTCCTGTGGGCCAACCGCCGGTGGAGACTGCCAAACTGGAGCAACATATGCCCAGTGCTTTTGCTGTGGAATCGTGTCTGGCAGTTCACCGCCTTGTTGTATCCATTGACGAAGTATGATCTCTTCACGGCCTGAAAGCCCGGGCCCCACGGGAGGCATCGCATCGTCATGCAAACGATCGAGTGACACTCTGCGAAGTAGTTCGCTTTCACGGGGCTTACCAGAAATTATTGCCGGTCCTGAATAACCACCAGCGAGGAATTCAGTTCGATCATCAAAACGCAGGCCGCCCTCTTGCACGTCCGGGCCATGACATTCGAAACAATGTCGTTGAAGGACAGGCAGAACATTTTTCGTAAAGTCAACAGGCTCAGCCCCTTGGGAAACTGAAAATGCAAGCAAGAACGGAATAGACAATTGAGTGGCTTTATGCATGCTTCCACTAAAGATTGATACTATGGGACCGGCCTTAAGCGACGGCAGTTACGGCCCGTTCACCCTAAAACATTACCTGTCAATGTTGCCATACCTTTGATAGTTACACGTCATACACCCACTTCGTGGACAAAAAATACCTGATTAGTAAAAACCAAGGATATTTTTGTACATTTGCGACCACACTTCTTTGTAAAAGAAATCCTCCAATTGTGCATTAAGTTAAATTGAAGGTGGGCGCTCACTTCCTATTTTTTCTTTTTCTTCGGAACGCACGACATGGTCTCTCCCAAAAGAACGTCGCACGATGTTCTCAAATCACTTCAAAGTATTCTTATACTTTTCATTCTGACAAATGTCTGTAATGAGAATTCCGGGTGGGCTGTCGAGAAGAATACTGAAGAACGACCAAACATTTTATTTCTGTTCGCTGATGACTGGGGCCGACATGCCTCGGTTCTTGCAAAAATTGATGGAGCCGGTGGCATCAACGACGTCGTCCAAACACCAAATTTCGACAAGGTTGCTAGTCGCGGTGTGATTTTTCGTAACGCACACGTGAGTGCGCCATCGTGCACACCTTGTCGTAGCGCCTTACTTACAGGTAGACATTTTTGGCAAACAGGAACTGGCTCAATATTGCGAGGTGCTGTCTATGACAGTTCGATCCCGAGTTTTCCGCCAATCCTTCGAGAGCAAGGCTACTGCGTCGGCTACTCCCACAAGGTCTGGAGTCCCGGTACTCCGGCAAATTCACCATTCACAAAAGATGAAAGCTTTAGCAAAAACGGCGGTCGTATAAATCAATTCTCTCAAACCGTAACAAAACTCATCACTAAGGGAACACCTCCCGAGACGGCGAAGCGCACAATTCTCGACGAAGTCAGAGGCAACTTCCGTGACATGATCAATAGCTGTAAGGACAACGCTCCTTTTTGCTACTGGTTCGGGCCTACCAATGTGCATCGAAAATGGATTAAGGGAAGTGGCAAAGATCTTTGGGGAATCGATCCTGATTCTCTTCAAGGAAAGATGCCTGCTTTTCTGCCTGATGTTCCGGAAGTACGACAAGATCTTGCAGATTATTTTGGTGAAATAGCTGCCTGGGATGCGGCTGTTGGTGTCTTGCTTGATGAACTCGAGAAAGCCAAACTCACTGACAACACACTTGTAGTTATTAGTGGAGATCATGGAGCACCTGGTTTTCCTCATGGAAAATGCAACCTGTATAGTTTTGGTACCGGCGTATGTCTTTCTGTAACCGGGCCGGGTGTTGTCGGTGGACGTGTTGTTGATGACATGGTGAGCCTCATTGACCTTGCCCCCACATTTCTTGAGGCAGCACATATCAAGCCACCGAAATCAATGACTGGCCGGTCACTATGGCCACTTCTTCACTCGAAAGAATCGGGTTTTATT
>JAUWWJ010000449.1 GCA_030616935.1 Planctomycetaceae bacterium | reverse complement strand
CACCCAATCTCGCCAGATCCATTGCCATGTGTCGCCATCCTGTTGAAAACCATTGCTATCTGCAAAGCGAGCAGCATCGAGCCAGGCGATTGCCATGCGTTCACCATAATGTTGACTGGCCAACAAGTGATCGACCAACTGTTCATAAGCATCTGGTGACGGATTCGTGAGAAATTCATCGACTTTTTCTTGTGATGGAGGCAGGCCAATAAGGTCAGCATAAAGGCGACGAATTAATGTCTCTCGGTTTGCCTCAGGCGAGGGTGTAAGGCCGACTTTTTCAAGTTCAGCAAGAATAAAATTGTCGATAGGATTGTTTGGCCAATTCTGGAGTGATGGGGTGTTAATCACTGGTGGATTCATTTGAACAGGGGCGACAAATGCCCAGTGTGATTGATACGTGGCTCCTTCTTGAATCCATCGAGTAAGAACTTTTTTTTCTCGTTGAGAAAGGTGACGATTGGAGTCCGGCGGTGGCATGCGCAGTTCACTGTCATCGGAATGAATGCGGTCGATGATCAAGCTTTCTGAAGGATCAATCGCACCAGTATCCAATGCGGATTGTCGTTGATCGAGGCGGAGATCGGCTTTTCGTTTGTTTGGGTCTGGCCCGTGACAGTAGAAACAGTTTTCAGCAAGGATCGGGCGAATGTCCCGATTAAATTCGAGCGGCTTACGATTGGTGTCGTCAGATGCCGTTGCAATGCCACTAAAAAGCAGAACAAGAAAAAACCATCTCGAACAAAAAGAAATTAGCCGCCCGTGCATTTCTTTGGTGTTGGTCTTTGGCATGCAATTCCCCAATAAAGCATTCAGCGTAGGATGAGTATCCATTGATTTTGATTGTTTATTCATACCGAACGCTGTACCAGGAAGTTTAACGACATTGTCGTGTACCCTATGTGTATCAAATCCATTGGACAATGCACTTTTGTGTCTACCCGTAGACGTATTCTGTGAAGACAGTCACTTTTCTAATTTAAACAAGTAATGTCTCTTCTTAGAGACTTTTACAGATTCGATGAAAATGGATAGTGAAATGCCACATCGATACAGCAGCAAAGAATCACACTTGTGCGAAGAAGAGCATGTTGATGTGGCAATTATTGGTGCAGGAGCGGCGGGCCTTTTTGCTGCAATATGGGCAGGAAGAAATTCAGAAGGCCATCCGATTCGAATCGCAGTCTTCGATGGGGCAAAAAAGCTCGGTGCAAAAATTCTCGTAGCTGGTGGAGGACGCTGTAATGTGACCCACCGTCGTGTAACAGAACATGATTTTTCAGGAAGCAGTCCGGCAGCAATTCGCAAAGTATTGCGTCGCTTTTCGGTAACACAGACGATTCATTTTTTTTCCGAAGTAGGTGTTGAACTCAAGGAAGAAGAGACGGGTAAATTATTTCCAGTGACTGACTCAGCAAGGACCATTCTTAATGCACTCATTGATCAGTCCAAAGAATCGCACGCGTCGCTTGCACATCCTTCACGTGTGACTGATATCGAACAGCTTCCAGTCAGTGGCACGGCACGCAATGTGACGCAAGAGCCACGGTTCCGAGTTGTTTTAGAAGACGGTATAGTGCTCGCCCGCCATGTCATCGTGTGTACGGGTGGAAAGTCTTTGCCGAAAAGCGGTTCAGACGGTGGTGGCTACAGATTGGTGGAAAATCTAGGTCATACAATTACAAAGCCCTTAGTTCCCGCCCTCGTTCCACTTGTTTTAGAAAAGAGTCATTGGGTGAGAGAGCTGTCAGGAGTAACTGTTCCAACAACGGTCACGCTTTCCAAAGCATCAGGGAAACGGATTGTTTCATGCTCTGGCAGTACACTCTGTACACATGTCGGTCTTTCAGGTCCGGCTGTTCTTGATATCAGTCGTCACTGGCTCATTGCACGAAATACAGATTCAGACGTTCAGTTGAGTATCAACTGGCTTCCAGGCCAAAATGCCGAAACGGTCGATGAGTTCTTTCAGTCTCCGCGTGGAGGAGCATTCACTTTGTTACGCCAATGGCTTCCAGATAGGTTGGCTCGACGAATCTGCATAGAGTCGGAGGCTCCACTTGTCGGCGACTTAACTCGAACCATTCGAAAAAAACTGGTTCAAAATATTATGGCTACGCCATTACCCGTGACTGGCGATCGGGGTTTTTCGATAGCAGAAGCAACGGCCGGTGGCGTTCCTCTTGAAGAATTAAAACTCGAAACCATGGAAAGTAGAAAGTGTCCTGGTCTTTATCTCGCCGGTGAAGTCCTTGATGTAGATGGTCGCATTGGAGGCTTTAATTTTCAGTGGGCTTGGTCGAGTGGGTACGTCGCAGGTACTGCAGTTGCAAAATCT
>JAUWWJ010000126.1 GCA_030616935.1 Planctomycetaceae bacterium | reverse complement strand
ATTCTTGAAATGAATTGGCTCAGGAAGAACCACTGGTTCCAAAAAGAAAAACCCGGCCGGATGGTATCCGGCCGGGTCGATGTGGCATAGTTACTGAACTATCGGGGAAGAGTTCAGAAGTCACGCTGATTTAGATTCCGCAAGATGGCTCACAACCACAGGTTGGTTCACATCCGCAGGTTGGCTCACATCCGCAAGCTGGCTCACAAGCTGGCTCACATCCGCAAGTTGGCTCACATCCACAAGCTGGCTCACATCCGCAAGCTGGCTCGCAGCAGCGACGTTGTGCTCGTCGAGCCATCTTTGCTTCGTGAAGGCTTCGAAGCCATGAGCCGAGACGGCAGCATCGCTTCTTGCTGCAGCAACCGGAATCACAGCAAGCAGGCTCACAACCACAGCTTGGCTCGCAGCCACAGGCAGGCTCACAGGCAGCTTCGCAACCGCAAGTAGGCTCGCAACCACATGTTGGCTCGACACCACACGTTGGCTCACAACCACAAGCTGGCTCACAGCAACCAGCTTGACCATGGTGGTGACCGAAAAGACCAGCCTCGGCAAAAGAACCCAGACACAATAAAAGTGCGGCCGACAGACCGCCTAAGTAAAACGCACGACTCATGGGTGAGCCTCCTTGACACTTGAATAGGGAGAAAAACCGCCGAATCCTTTGATCGACAGTGAAGCGACGGAGGCGCCCGCAGCTTCCCTCAAAAATTGCACACAGAAGCCCGATGTCAAACTTTTCCGGGGGGTTTTTTTAAAAAAAAAATCTGGTAGGGGATTTTTGGCTTTTTTAAGGCTGAAATAGCTACATATCAATGTAATTTGTTTCAGCTGTGTCGAGTTCTAAGGAAGCTTGTGGACCGAAAAGGGCGCAACTGGCTCCCTGTAACATGCTAGGAATGTGTTGTACCGGCTTTTTGTTCGCTAGTTCAGCATTTCACGAAAGCGGACGAAAAGAGGTGATGAATCGTGAGGGCCCGCTGCTGCCTCTGGATGGTACTGAACGCTTGCCGCAGCCTCAGTCTTATGGCGGATGCCCTCAATTGTGCCATCGTTGAGGTTTCTGTGCGTAACCTCAAGTGTTGGTGGAAGAGATTCTTCCTCGACGGCAAATCCATGATTCTGTGATGTGATTTCAACTCGACCAGTGTCAAGATCAAGAACTGGTTGGTTGGCTCCACGATGACCAAACTTAAGTTTAAATGTCTTTGCGCCACATGCCTGAGCCAGCAATTGGTGTCCTAGGCATATGCCAAAGATTGGTACTTTTCCAACTAAATCTCGGACTGTAGATACGCCGTAATCAACCACTTCAGGATCCCCCGGCCCATTGCTCAAGAAAACCCCATCCGGCTTTAACTGCAGCACCTCATTCGCAGTGGTGTTGCCCGGCAGGACAGTAACCTTACAGCCCTGTGAAACAAGGTGCCTTGCAATGTTCCATTTCATCCCATAATCAAGTGCAACAACATGTTTTTCCCCGGCATGCTGCGGATCGGGAGGAAATTCTCCACCCTCTGTTGGTTGGCGAAGTGGTGTGCCATCAGAGGCAAGCGGTTCGTCCCATTGACTTATTTCAGAAGGCATGACTTCTTGCACAAGATCTCGACCAACGAGTTTGGGCGCTTTCCTCGCCATTTGTACGAGTTTCTCTTCCTGAAGAATTTCACTTGAAACAATACCAGTCATCGCTCCTTGAATTCGGATGTGGCGAACAAGAGCTCGTGTGTCGATACCGCTTATGCCTACAACACCGGCTGCCTTCAGATAATCATCAAGCGTGCCGGTTGCGGTGAAGTTGCTTGCCATTCGGCTAGCTTCCCTGACGACGAAACCGGCCATTTGAAGATGACCGCTCTCTACATCTTGAAGGTTAATTCCATAGTTGCCGATCTGCGGGGCAGTCATGGTAAGAATCTGTCCGCGATAGCTTGGGTCAGTAAGAATTTCCTGATACCCGGTCATTGAGGTATTGAAACAGACTTCTCCAGTCACCGTTCCCTGGTGACCAAATGCATCACCCAAAAAAAATGTCCCGTCTTCGAGTGCAAGGGCTGCTTGTGCCACACCAAAACTCCTTTTCGATTTGGATTGTCAAACGGTGGAAACCTTGAAGGTGTTTACACCGCTCCTGATCATAGCAGCACAAACTGCCGCGAAAACCAGTATGGTTCGTCTGCCGCAAAACACACAATTTCTCGGCTCCGGTTATGCTTGCAAAGGTGCAAAAACGGTGTGCGGAAGAAGAAATGGCTTTTTGGAGACATTCGTATGTTGGCGTTGAGTCGAGCCAAAGTGCGTGAGGTTGATGCGGTAGCGATGGAGGAATATTCCCTCCCGGGCATTGTTCTCATGGAAAATGCTGGCCGAAATGCAAGTGAAGCCATCGTACGTCTATTCGACTCAATTTCAGACCAAGACATCGTCGTGGTGGTAGGCCCCGGAAATAATGGTGGAGATGGGTTAGTCATTGCACGGTATCTGGAACTTGCTGGAGCCAAGGTTCGGGTGGTACTTGCAGCTCCACCACAACGCTTCAGAGGAGATTCGTTAACGAATCTTGAAATTATCAACCGATCAGGCATACACCAGGTATGCCTCGCCGGGGCTGTTGCCGAACAGTGGCAGAATGCCTTGTCGTCAGCGACATGCGTAATCGATGCAATTCTTGGAACGGGTGCGACGGGTGCCGCAAGAGGTGATTCAAAAGTCGCAATCGAATCAATTTTAGGTCGAATAGAAATCGATCCCCGGCCTTGTGTCATCTCTATTGATGTGCCGTCAGGTTTTGATTGTGATCGTGGAGTACCATGCGGATCCTGTGTTTGTGCCAATGAGACGCTGACCTTTGTTGCATCGAAAACGGGTTTTATGACGATTGATGCAAAACTTTATACAGGAAGAATTCAGATTATCGATATTGGAGTGCCACAAGTTCTACTGAATCGATTTGGTTTGTGATTTTCTGCAGGCAAAGTTTCAGACTAATACAGGTGTGTCAGCGCGGACCTCTTGGATGCGCACCGTGCCTTCTTTCCTTTAGCACAACAGGAGTTCCGCGGAAACCGCGAGGAATAACCGGCCAGGAATCCGTGAGGAAGTAGGCATATGTTCCCTCAGGGAAATCAGGTGTGATGCAGAACCTCCCATTGCACTCATCGAGATCACCAGTACCTACAACAAATTCATAATCCTGAATAAAAGCTCCATCATATCGACCACCTGGCCCGGCACGGCCGCTTGGTCGTTCCCCTTTTTTTAGTTGGAAACTTGTTGTGAGTTTTACAACGCCACTTTTTGGGTCGTCTGGTTGTTTGTAACCAAAAGCGTAGTACACAGGAAATCCGTCTGCGGCCCAGCCGATGAGTGGGGAATGCCTGTCCTGCTCATCTTTGCCTGCAACAAAATCAAGTTCTTCAAGCAATCCGGTAGGAAGGCCGTGGTAGTGATAGATGCCACCGGGCTGAACATGAGCATGGTTGGAATCAAGTCCAAGACCAACTGCTCCTCCAAGTGCCTCGTAGTTCCAGTCAGCGTCTCGATCACCCATCCAGAACTCTGCCGTACCAGGCTCAAAAAGTACGCCGTTGATGGCAATGCCGAAGGGCATATTCGGTGGGCCCCGACTGGTGCTCTGATGGAGAGGAGTTATCGTTTCGCTTCGGGCTGGTCGAAGCGGAATTTTGATCGTCCAATTCTGGGCAGCAATGGTATTTGGATTACCTCTGTTTGGAAATTTTCCAACCGTATGCTTTGGAATGTCATTCGACTCAATGACTCGAAAGCCATCTTTTTCAGTTACTCGAATACGGTTTGCTGCGGGAGGTTTTTCATTTGCTGGAACGAGCTCCAAGGTTTTTGCCTCAGAAACTCTATGTTTCCGCATCCGCGGAGGACCTTGAGCAAAGAGAACCATTGAAAAAGTGGTGGCGACAAGAGCAAAGGAGGTGGCACGAAGCCAATACCTCGGCGTTTTTCTGGTTTTTTGATCCATTGAATTCTCCAGCGGTTTTTTTAACACGACCCTTTGGTTTGTCCGTTTCCCATGACGACATATTTATATGTGGTCAATTCCCTCGGGCCACATGGGCCACGTGCGTGGAGCTTGTCTGTCGAAATTCCAATCTCTGCACCGAGCCCAAGCTCACTGCCATCATTGAAGCGAGTGCTGGCATTGACGAGTACCACTGCGGTATCGACCCGCGCAGCAAATCTCTCAACAGCAGTTTTCTCCGAAGTTACGATTGCATCAGTGTGGTGAGATCCGAATCGGTTGATATGCTCGATAGCCTCATCAATTGAACGGACAATACCTATGGAAAGTTTCGGGCCCAGAAATTCTGTTGCGAAATCTGCGTCGGTCGCGTTCCCTATTTCAGGAAGAATTTGGCAGGTAGCTTCGTCCCCGAGCAACTCAACGTCACGTAATCGAAGTTGTTTCGCTATTCGAGGTAGATATTCTTGTGCGATATCTCTGTGAACAAGAAGCGATTCTGCTGCATTGCAGACCCCCATGCGTTGGCACTTGGCATCAATCAAAATTCTTTCAGCCATATCAAGCTCAGCAGATTTGTCGACATACACATGGCAATTTCCACTGAAATGTTTGAGAACAGGCATGCGCGCTTCAGCACAGACTCGTCGTATCAAACTTTCACCACCACGAGGAATTGCGAGATCAATCAGGTTGTCAAACTGGAGGAAGGCACCAACAGCCTCACGATCTGCAATGTCAACGAGTTGAACGCAATCAGTTGGGAGGCCATTGGCAGTGATCGCCTGACGAATACTTTCAATAATTCTTTTGCTTGAGTGAGCCGCTTCCTTTCCTCCTCGTAAAATGACAGCGTTTCCCGAGGCCAGTGCGACTGCAGCGGCATCCGCAGTGACGTTTGGGCGCGATTCATAAACAAAAAATATGACACCGAGGGGAACACGCACCTTACGAACCTCAAGCCCATTTAGTTGTGTTGACGTCTCAATCAATTCACCGACGGGGTCTGGTAGATCGGCTACTGCTTCGATTCCAGTGGCAATGCTTTCAATTCGCTGGCTATCGAGACGAAGCCTGTCTGTGGCAGCTTCTGTGAGGCCAAAGCCGGGTGCTGCGGCGAGATCCTGAAGGTTGGCCTCCAAGATGTCGGCCTCATCCTTCCGGATAGTATTCGCAGCAGCCCGAAGGCACGCCGCTCGCTGCTGGCCTGAGATTGTTGCTAACTGTATCGCAGCCGCACGACTCTTTTCAGCAGTATGACGGCAATGATCGTGAAGCTCGTTATTTGAATCTGTTGAACTGTCTGGCATGAGGCGGCTCTTTATAAAGAAAAAGAAAGTTTATGCGTTGGTGTGGATATTTCTCCTGTAATGGTACGCTACCAAATACCATAGGTCTTGGTCAGCACACAGGACCAAAGACCAGTGTACGTCGGATTATACCGGCATGGAGGAGTTTGTTTATGGTTGCTCATAGTCGTCGATCTTTTATTGCATCGGCTGCTGCAGGTGTTGCAGGAATTTCTGTCACCCATGCAGCTGTACCAGTACCCCCCCAATTCAGCCTTGGAATTCAAGCATTCTCGTTGAGAAAATATTCGCTTGATGACGCTTTGCGTCATACAAAAGAGTTAGGTTTTGACGCGATTGAAT
>JAUWWJ010000420.1 GCA_030616935.1 Planctomycetaceae bacterium | reverse complement strand
GCTTTTAAAACACCACGAACAATGGTCACGTGTCCGTCCAGACGCCTACCGTCCTCCACGTGGCCCACGACCACGAACACTCGAAGGCTTTGACAACTGGTTTACCGCACCGGCAATCGGCTACCGTAATGCTCGTGAATACTATGTGGCAGCAAGCTCTGCGAAAGTGATTCCCGCCATTCGCATACCTACCACTATCATCACCGCACAAGATGATCCCTTCGTACCTTTTGAGATGTTCTCGAGTGATCGTATAACCTATCCAGAAAACGTCCACTTGGTGACCACCAATTATGGAGGCCATGTCGGCTTTGTTAGTAAAAAAGGGAATGATCCAGACATGCAATGGCTTGACTGGAGAATAGTTGAAATTGTAACTGGTGAAGCGATTTCGTAGTCTGTCAGCATCGATCTCAGACGCAGAACTTTCAAAATCCAAATTAATCTTCTTGCTTAACTCTCAGTAGCACATGAAGTATCCGGTGCGAGCACCTGGTCTAAAAATGAAAGATTGATAGCAACACCATATCTTCTCGATTCATATCACCACAGATATTCCCATGTCTCCTATATGTATTTCCAGATGGCTCGCCGGTGAAGTTGATTCGCTTCAATTTCCAGCTCCGATCAACTGTGTTTACAATCCACTTGTTTATGCGCGTAAACCACACGAGGCATATCTCAAGCGACATGCAAAGCAGGGACTTGATGCCTTGTTCCTTGGCATGAATCCTGGTCCATGGGGTATGGCACAAACAGGTGTGCCATTTGGAGAAGTTTCTTTGGTGCGTGACTTTCTCGGAATTGATGAATCCGTTAACCAGCCTCCCATTGTTCATCCAAAACGACCAATCAATGGCTTTGCGTGCAAACGAAGTGAGGTGAGTGGTCGACGACTTTGGGGCTGGGTTCAAAATCGTTTTAGAAAGGCATCAACGTTCAACAAACGATTTTTCATTGCAAACTACTGCCCGCTTGTCTTTATGGAAGAATCTGGTCGTAACCGCACACCAGACAAACTTTCTCCCCAAGAGCGTGAACCGCTCTTTCTGGCATGTGATGAAGCACTGCGACGGCTTGTGAAATGGTGTCAGCCAAAATGTGTCATTGGCATAGGAAAATTTGCTGAAGGGAGGGCTTTGGCTGCACTAGGTAAAAACGATAGAGCCATCGGTACGATTCTGCACCCCAGCCCTGCAAGCCCCGCTGCAAATCGAGGATGGCAGGAACAGGCAGAAAAGCAGTTGCACCAACAGGGCATAAAACTTCCATCATATGCGGCGAACACGAAATGAGGCTGTCAATGTCGTAACATACTGAATGAATCCTTAAGTTACAGAAAACATTGCCGACTTGAGCCACCATTGGTCAAAGCACCTCCGTCTGCACTTGCCCAAAAAGATTCTTGAAAAATTTGCTTATGAGCACAGATTATAAAAAAATTGGTTTTTGGAAGCCGCTCACGGCCTTCGATACGGTGCTGCATCCCCGCCGTTGGCGACACGTATTTCGTTATCCGATAAGTATTCGGTTTGAAGACTCCAAATGGTCTCAGCACCCTTCAGTTATTCGGTGAACCTATTCACAACGCTCGCATAAAAAACGTCTCCTACTTACTTTTACAAGTGAGAATACTTACAAGGGCCTTTCTTATCGATGGCGGAATATAGCGAATGCATTAGGTCGATTAATCAGGCACTCTCCAAAAATAGAATTCAGCGATATACCTGTTGACGTAAGTGACTGTACAGATTCTTCAGTCCCAGAAAATACATTTCGGTTTGCCAAATTATTCAGTGACCCTCACGACCTGATACCAAATCCATTTTTGCTTAAAAGAACTCGCCGTGCATGGCGTTCCATCGAGTGGGAACGTAGACAAGACTCGCTGTACTTTCGGGGCGCTCTTACTGGGACCTTACAATCCTTTGACAACTCACGGGTTGCAGCATGTCTGGCCGCAAAGAAAATCATGAACTCTGACTGCGGTTTATCGGACTTCCCACAAACACCACCCACTTTTCTCACGACGCTCAGGTCACAAGGTTTGTGTGCAGAGAAAGATTCAACGAAAACACTGAACAAGCATCGCTACCTATTAGATATTGATGGAAACACCTCTTCATGGCACAGGTTTTGGCTGATCGGAACGTTCGGGTGTGTGCCAATTCGATTTGAGACAAAGTGGGTTGAGTATTGGCATAAAAATATTGAAGAAGGGAAACACTTTTTGTATGCCAACCGTGAAACACTCTCCGAGATTGTAGATTTCTTACGAAAGCACCCTGAAAAAGCGATGTCTGTTGCCAACAACGCCTCAGAATTTATTCGAAATGAATTATCGCCTGTTTGCGCACAAAAATCCTTCGAAGAGGCGTGGCTGGGTCGAATCCATTCATGCTACTGACTTTTACAAAATTGCATTCAGTTTTGATTGTACGAGCCCTAGTGATGACTCAATATCCGTCAGCCCGCGCCCATAAAGTAACAGCTGACTTATTAATCTGCTGGGCTACTACTCATTTTTTACGCTTGCCGTACTCAAATTTCTG
>JAUWWJ010000115.1 GCA_030616935.1 Planctomycetaceae bacterium | reverse complement strand
CTCCTTTGGTATCGAACGCAGCAAGTTCACCATCGCCAGCCAAAGCATAGATCATCTCGCCTGCAACGGTTGGCGTGGTCCGTGGCCCAGCCCCCCAAGAGTTACCTTCGAAGTCAAAGATCTTTTTAGTAACAGGCTTCGACCAGATTAGTTTGCCACTAGCAGCGTCAATTGACATCAACTCTGTGCGACCGTTTCGACCACCCATGATATAGATACGATCACTAACCACTGCTGGACCAGAGTATCCCACGCCAGATTGTCGGAATGTCCACAGTAATGTCGGGCCATCTTCAGGCCATTTGTCGAGCAATCCGGTTTCTTTCGATTTATTATCACGGTTACTGCCTTGAGCTTGGGGCCAGTCTTCGGCACACAAAATTGACGGTAATACCAATAGGAATACACAACACAGCAACGAGATGTTCAGTAGCCACCTCAATTTCAAGTAAGTGATCATTTTTACTTTCTACGAAAGGAAAGAGGTTAGGGGGGCAACTGCACTTCTGTAATTGCCGAGTTTCTTAAAAGTGGCCGACTGGCCTCATATCTTCTGTTTTAGGGTCTGTTAGACTTTGAAAAAGTGTAACAGCGGATGGTATGTGGCTTGGCCAGCGGTCTCACTTGAATTCAAATGCCTAGCAATGCGTAAGGGTTTGACTTTCTTGCCTTACGAAATGATCCGCAGTGTACCGTCGCACAAGAAAGATCACACAAACGAGTGTTGTCTTACGGCAACTATATTTATTTTTCCGGACAAACCACATGGCGTCACCAAAACCAAAAAATGGCGGAAAATCCAATAAGGGGACTTCTGGAAAGGGGAACTCAGCTGAGCGTGTTGTCGCAGAAAATAGAAAAGCCAGGCATCACTATGAAATTCTTGACACCTTGGAATGTGGAATTGCCCTTGTTGGAAGCGAAGTGAAAAGTCTCCGATCTGGAAAAATGTCACTGGACGAGGCGTATGGCAGAGTCAAAGAGAACGAAGTCTGGCTGATTGGATGTGATATTCCGGAGTACGTGAAGGCAAATCAACTGAATCATCAGCCCAAACGACCTCGCAAGCTTTTGCTCCATCGCCGAGAAATTGTTCGATTTGCAAGTCTTGCCTACGAGAAAAGCCTGACACTTGTTCCTTTGAAGGCATACTTCAAAGAAGGGCGAGTAAAAGTTCTGCTTGGAATTGGTCGAGGTCGGAAGGTTCACGACAAGCGACAGAAACTAAAGGAACAGACAGCGAAACGAGATATTGCAGTTGCTCTCCGAGGTCGTGGAAGTCGTTGATCACCTTTTTGAATTATTTCCTTGGGTACAAAAAATAAGCCAGTCTCTTCGAATTGAAGTACTGGCTTATTTTTACAGTTCAATAATTTTGATTCAAACTCAGGCAGTATTACCAGCCGTGACAAGATCAGTTGAATCAGTTGAATCTTCGGGATGCCAAAGAGGCATGCCACGCTGAATTCTTTCAGCAAGAACATCTATCTTCTGACGAGAACCAGCAGGTGCCGTCGTTGGTGTAAATTCCTCACTAACGTGAGGAACAAAGTTTTCATCGTGCCCGTACAGCTCGATAATCTCGAATACATTTCGAATTCTGGCCATGGAAACCAACCACTCCTTACAGATAAAACCATCGTGATCAGACTACAGAGAGACGGGTAAACCCGAACCTCAAACTTTTGTGCTCAAACGGTTGTTTACGCGACAGCCTGAAGGCTCCCGAACGCTGCGGCGGGGACGGCATGAATGCCGTGGCAGGTTGCAATTACCGAGGTGAACTCCTGCATTATGTACGTCTTGCAGCCAGAGTCAAACATTTGGGAAAAGGTTTTGATTTTTTCGTTCGTGCGGGGCTCTCGGCATGACGGTTTGCCTGACTCGAGGTCTGGAAAGTATCATGTGGGATCGGGTTCCGAGGTCAGTACGCGACCGTCGTCGTACGCTTTGGAACGAGTTTTGGGTGGTGGACCAGGGTTTACAACCCCAAGTCGCCGCATCAGATGGCTGAATTTACAGGATCTCTCGCCAGTTATTCCGCTCGCTGGTCGTTTTTTACGTACTTGGGAGCAATTGCAATTGGGACCGGCTTGCTGGCTCTTCCGGCAGCACGTGCGCCAGCACAGCCACCGCTAACCCTTGTTGATGCCGCATTCACTGCAACCAGTGCCTGCTGCGTAACAGGGCTGACGGTGCGATCTACTGTCGAAGACTTTTCACCCTTCGGACAGGGGGTCATTCTGGTTCTTATTCAGCTTGGCGGTCTCGGAATTATGACGATCACAACCCTGCTTATCTTTCAGATTGGTGGAGAAGCAACTGTCAGGCAGCGGGCAGTAATTGCCGAAACACTAGGAATTAAATCTGCCCGAGGTCTTCGCCAGTTGGCTTTGATGGTTCTCCTTGTTGTTTTGTCAGCAGAATTGATTGGCTTTCTATTACTGACCGCTGCGACGTGGGGCAGTCGTGAGCCTCTCGAGGTCATTTGGAGGGCGGCTTTTCATTCTGTATCTGCGTTTTGCAATGCGGGGTTTTCTCTGGGAGACGACAGTCTCGTGGCCTACAGCGACAATATTCCCGTGAACCTGATTATTTGTGGTCTCGTTATCGTTGGAGGACTTGGTTTTCCCGTGCTTTTTGATATCACGTCACGTCTTTGGAATCGTGAATCTCTCTGGGATAGACTGCATATGCATTCGAAGTTGATGTTATTAGGAACAGCTGTTCTGCTCACTTTCGGCGCTGTAAGTTTTTGGGTGTTTGAGTCAGATGGTGTTTTGGCAGGCCAGCCGTTGTCAAACCGTATTTTGTTAGGACTGTTTCATACGACGACATGCCGTACTGCGGGTTTTCATACAGTCGAGTATGGAAGTCTGGCGAGTGCGACACTCTTCCTTACGATACTTCTCATGGCGATAGGCGCAGGTCCTGGTTCTACAGGTGGGGGATTTAAAGTCAGTACTTTCATGACACTATTTACTCGAGCTGGAGCGAGCTTTCGTGGACAGGAACGAGCTAATTTTGCAAAGCGAACCATTCCAGAGCGGGCAGTGGAACGAGCAACTGCTACAGCATTAGTTTTCGTGGCAATCGCATTTGTTGCGCTCGTAGCACTCCTGGGTGTCGAAAGTGGAGGAAAGGCAGCTGAGCGACCACGCTGGTTTCTCGATGCCTCTTTTGAATGTATTTCAGCGCTTGGAACAGTCGGGCTGTCGACTGGTATTACTGCATCGCTCACAATTCCTGGAAAGTTTATTTTGGCTGTCTTGATGCTTCTGGGCCGTCTTGGTCCCATTACTGTTGCAGTAGCGCTGTCTCGGCAGCGGCCTGCGTACCAGCCCAACTACCCTGAGGAGGAGCCGCTTGTCGGCTAACGTGCGATGCCTTCAACCAGTAGCAAACGTTTTATCATGCTTGGAATGGGTTCTTTCGGCTCTGCGCTCGCGACTCAACTCGCAGCAAACGGCTGTCGGGTGACCGGCGTGGATCAGCGGCGTGACCGATTGGATGCTGTCAAAAATGTAATTCAGGAGGCAATTATCGGTGATGCAACTGATCGAGAGTTACTCGAAAATTTGCCGATTAAAGATTCGACGTCAGTTTTCATATCACTTGGCGAAACAATCTCTCGATCACTCCTAGCCACGTTGCACGTCAAAGAACTTGGTGCTCGAGATGTAGTTGTGAAGGGTGTGACAAAAGAGCACGGGAAGATTTTGTCGCACCTTGGTGCAAATCGAGTGGTGTTTCCGGAAGAAGAGGTTGCGAAAGAACTCGCTGACAAGTCAAGTTGGCCAAATGTACTTGATTTCTTACCAATTGATCCTGAGTACAGTGTTGTCGAAATCACTGTGCCGGAATCACTCGAAGGGAAAACACTTGCTGAGGCAGACCTTCGTAATTCAGTTGGAGTCTTCGTTTTGGGTTTACGGGATGTGATGCAAGGACGTTTTCAGATGTTTCCTGAAGGGCGGACAAAACTCATTCAGGATCAGATCCTACTCGTCATTGGTCGTGAAGAGGAACTCGCCCGCCTTCGCGAGATGAATTGAAAAAGCACTTACTCTTGTCCGGGTAGTCCGGGCGGCAGTTCAATTGTTATTTCGGCCGGTGGCGGAGCAGTTTTTGGAGAAGTTGGTTGGGTCGCATTCGGATCAAATTTTGGTGTCTCAACTCCGCTTCGTGTAGCAAGATCGGCGGTCAGTGAGAGTTTCTCATCCCCATTCTTTGGACGAATTTCCAGAAGCGTCACGCCCCACTCGTCACCGAACTTCTTTCCTTCAACAATGACCGTTGCCGCTGCTTTTGAGCCAACAACGGGAATTTGCATAGCGCCAATTCCATCGACTTCATTGGCTCGGCCAGTAACTGTTCCTTTCCAGGTGATTGGTTCACCCAAGAATGTCTGAGAGCGATTGTTTATCGCAACTTCTTCTTTTGCCATATTCACCAGCGGATGATTTGCGATGCGTCCGCAGCCGGAAAGAACAAAAGGTATGCAAAGAAAAAAAACTGGGGCAATTAATTTTTTATATACCTGACGTAGAAGCATGTCTGTTCCTCCTTGAACGGTTTTTATTGCCAGACGGTTGCTGTTGTGATTGAGTTACTGTGCATCGTGTTGCCTGCACCAGGCAATTTTTTCTGCCGTTGTTGTTGGCAGATCACCCGCTGGAGACTCTTTGACTTGAGGCGATTCATCCTGCTCAGGTGTTTCATTCGAGGTAATTTTTTCTTCAGGTAATGCCGATTCATCGGGCGTTGGATCGGCAGTCGCAGGAGGGGGGGGCGTTTTAGCCCCTCGAGCCTTCGCCAAAATATCAGCAGTAGAAAGTTTGCCAGCCGGCTTTGAGCCGCCGGCCCGCGCCGCCGCAAGAATATCAGCAGTTGATTTTTTCTGTGGCGAAGATGCTTTTGAAGATGAAGTTTTGACCGCAGGGGCTGCTTTGGCCTTTGCCTGTTTTTCTGGCTTTGGCAGTGGTTCTGTCACGACCTTGAGATGTGAAGGGTCAATGTCGTACCAGGCAATGTTGTTGAACTGATCAAACTCTACGAGGCATCGACCATTCATATTGACGGCCCGCACTGTGCCGGTGGTTTTTGCAAACCGACTGAGCTCCGGTGCTGGCGAGTCGATTACTACATATTTGTCAGTCCATTCGGCTTTGAGCCGTTCGATAACATCAAACATCAGAACCTTCCATCAACTCTTTCGACATTGCTACGGGGCGATCGCCAGATGACCGCTTTCCCCTCAACAATTTGACGGAAAGAGCAGTCTGCCGCAAGATGCAGGGTGAACCGCCTCAATACCGCCCACTGAAACACAATACGACCAAAGAACGGTCAAAGGCCGATCAAATGGTTCAACTGGCTCTGGCTTGATTGTAATGAGATCGTCTGGAGGTTCTTTTTCGTTACATGAATAGGTAGAACCAAGCCATTCTGGTGCCTCGAAGACCCTGCAGGCCACCTCAACAAGAATGGTGTCTTTTTTGGCTTTAGAGGCTGTTAAACTGGCTGAAAAATGTGAACGTCCAGCCAGTCCGACTGCGACAAGGGCTCCCTGCCCCATTGCTTTGGTTGGTGTGACCTCTGTGATAACGGGTGAGGCTGGCCACCTCTCCGAGATGCCCGTAGGGATAGGGAGTATGTCGTTGTCTGTTGGGATGTGGTCTCCTTCAACCGATTGCAGGCAGTCCTTGTCATCTATGCGAAAAAGATGGCGCCACCGATCGTTGCTCCATAAGAACTCAACGCGTATTCGCCCAACTTCCAAATGAATTGGGACCCGTGATTTACTTTGTCTGAGAGGTGGATCAGGCATATTTGTACGAACTAGACGGGGTTCATGTAGGCAGATTTCACAACACGTGCG
>JAUWWJ010000202.1 GCA_030616935.1 Planctomycetaceae bacterium | reverse complement strand
TATCTTGCTGATGATGGTTTGCCTGGCAGGGAGGGCGGTTTCTTCATCTGTGCAAGTTGGTTAGTTGATTCATTTGTTAAAGCAGGACGCCGTGATGAAGCGGAGTCTTTATTTGAATCAATGATTGAACTCGCCGGGCCAGAAGGATTATTACCGGAACAGTATGATCCACTATTACGAAGAACTCTCGGCAATCATCCACAGGCCTATTCTCATATTGGACTTATTGAGAACGCTTTAACGCTTTCATCCAGTTAGCCTCCCTACAAGTTCTGTGCTCCTGGTTGCACGGTGGGTATAGAGTTCCCTTCGGCAGCACTTTGATCACGTGCCACAACTGAATCAGGAAGGTGATAGAAGCCAATGGCAAGAATCAAATACGTTGCCAAAAGCATGAAGCCCTCAATCCATGTTGCCTTCCCGGCATTGATAATCTCTCGGGCGATAATAATTGCTAATACGATTGAGACAACTTCAAACATCGAAAAAGACAGGTTCATTGATTCACCAACAAACAGTCCTGTGAACACGAGCAGCGGTGCCACAAAAAGCACCATCTGTATTGTTGACCCAACTGTTGCCGCCATGACAAGTTCTTGCTTCCCCTGACGTGCAAACCGAATTGCAGTCAGCACTTCGCCAATACCTCCCACACCACCTAGAAGAACAATCCCACTGAAGGTGTCCGAAAATCCCAGTGTCCGTGTCGCTGGAATCAGTGACACGGTGACTGCTTCACTAACACCTGCCAAAGCTATTCCGCTGAGCCCGAGAACCGCAAGACTTCTTCCCACTGTATATGCTTCTTTCGTGCCCCATGTTTGTTTTGAGATATCTTGCGATATGCGACGACCATCAAAAATATTAATCATTACATTTCCGACATAAATTGCCAGAAGAATAAATGACAGCTCAAGAGAGAGATCTCTGGTCCCTTGAGGCGTTCCTATACGAAAAACTGCGGGGACAATAAAACAAAACCCACACATGAAAAGCATTAAGCCAGACGATCGCAACTGCCGCCTGTCGAATGAATGGACTCCGAATTTCAGTCCTCCTACGACAAGAGCGCAGCCTAACCCGACGAGCAAATTAACCATTATTGAACCAGTCAGAGATGCTTTGACAACTCGACCGAGTCCATTCCGTAATGCAACGATACCAATAATTAATTCAGGGGCATTGCTCAGGGTTGAGTTGAGAAGACCACCAACAACTGAGCCAAGGCGAGCTGAGAGCCGTTCGGTTGCAATCCCCATGACTTCAACCAAAGGTACAATCGCAAAAAGTGATACCAAAAAAACAACTCGTGAATCTGCCTCAATTGCATGCAGCACGAAAGATAACGGAATTAAGATGAGCAATAGTCGCTGGTTCATGGCCCTGAGTATATCCCGCAAAAACATTCTGAATATTGTTGTTTTATCAACACAATTCTCGTTCCTGAGGTTATCTTGTAGCAACTTAAACACCCTCAACCATCTGGCATGCACTTAACTCTCCACGTGATGTGTCTCACATGACAACCTATCGCCCACCGGCTGATAATGACGTCCCGCCATTACGAGAACAGGTAGGTACTGTTGTAATAGGTGCCGTTGCAGGACTCGCTGCAGTGGCTTTTCATGCCGTGATGAATCTTGCCGAATCGGTGCGAACCGAACTTGCAGTTTTTGCAACGGCTCATGGACTCGCAGCTCAATTTGGAGTGATACTGACATGTGGGATTCTGGCAGCAACGGCGGTCTTTCTTGTTCACCGTTTTGCAATAGAGGCAGAGGGGAGTGGCATTGCCGCAGTTCTTCATGCTTATCGCACAGTCGGAGGGCGCCGAGCGCTTAGAATTCTCTGGGTTAAATTTCTCGCTGGATTCTGTGCTCTCTCCTCTGGCATGCCACTGGGAAGAGAGGGCCCGAGCGTCCAAATCGGTGCAATGTCTGCAATCGTCCTCAGGCAGTTCGGAATTGGCCTCGTATATTTTCGCAGACGGACAGTTGAGCTCGGTGCTGCAGCCGGCTTAGCTGCGGCCTTCAATGCACCTTTATCGGGTGTAGTCTTTTCATTTGAGCTACTTAAGCAACCATTCCATGCTCATAATTGTTTTGAAACAATTCTTGCTTGTGCAATCGCCGACTGGGTATGTCGACTTTTTCACGGCACGGTTCTCGAACTGCCGATCTCACTCGAAGGCTTTCGTGACTGGCATGAATTACCAACCTTTGCTCTCGTTGGTCTTTGTACTGGAATCGTCTGCCTTTTTTTCCAAACTTTTCTTCTCTTTATTGCAAAACGTTTTCAGAAATTTCATCACCATCCAAATAAACTCATTTTGCTCACAGGCGTGTGGGGATGCTTCCTAGGAGTCATTCTCCTCGTGAAACCTGAGGTACTCGGAATTGGCCACACGATTTTTGAAGATGCTATTCAGAATTCCCTGCCATTTATTCCAGCAATTCTTATTTTGGCTACTCGCATTCCATTGAGCGCTATCAGTTACGCAACCGGTGCTCCCGGCGGCCTGATCGTCCCTGCCCTATTATTTGGCGTTCTCTCAGGGCAGGCTTTCTCAACGAGTTATGCATACATGGTTGGCGGTGTTGATGCTGATTTTCACTCTGTCTGCCTTGTTGCTGGAATGGCGGCTAGCATCGGAGCTCTTTTTCGTACTCCACTAACGGCAACAATCATGGCGGTTGAAATTACCGGTGCCTACGACTGTGTCCTTGAAATATCGATTGCGTACCTCGCAGCATACTCCTTGCTTGGGCTTGCTCGACAACCAGATCTCTACACGGCTTTGGGGCGTATTCACGAGGGCGACACCGGAAAACAAGCAGCAAGAATCGACGCGGCACGGTCTTCTATTCATTAGCCTGTCAAGCAGCTCGACACTGATCTTCAACAACTTGTTTGCTTGCTGAAGCAGGACCGGCTGAAGAAGACCTTGGCAATCCATTCTCTTCTATCAGTTGTCTAAGACATGCCACTTGGGCAGTGAGGTCTCTTAATTCATCCTGGTGGTCGTCTTCATGCTGTAAGAAGTGTCCCGCAATTAATCCAGATAAAGCACCAAATGAACTGGCGCCTGTTACCATCAAAATAAAAGCAACTACTCTTCCTTCCCAACTTGTTGGATAGAGATCTCCATAGCCAACTGTTGTGACCGTACAGATTGACCACCAGACAGCATCTTCAGCTGTTGTAATGTTCCCCCCATGAGCTCCCTCAAACTGTAAAATTGCGAAGCTACATGAAAAAATTACGACTACTGCAACAAAGCTTCCAGCCAACAATGCATTTCTTGTACGGTTCTGAAAAATCAGTGATGCCAAAAACCGTGTGGCCTTAATTCCTCGAATAACTCGGACCACTCGAACTATACGTGCCGCTCGACCCAACCGCATTGAATCAAATATAGGAATTGACGAAAGAATATCGATCCATCCCCACGTAAAAAAATAATTCCAGCGGTTTGGGGCTTGGATCAGACTTACAATAAAGTCAACGAGAAACACGCCACAGACGAAAAGATCTGCATACGCGAGTAAGGATCTCGCTGAGGGCGTCAGTTCCACAACGACACCAATTGCGAGCATACCAATAGCGATGAGGCTCACCAGTAAAATAAGAGCATTATAGCCGGCCCATTTCCCATCATTTGATTGAGAATTTGCCTCTCGAAGGATTGGAGAAATACCAAGCTGAATATCAGCTGAGGCGTCAGATGGACTCATTGACTGAGAAGAAGGAACCATACGTTTTCTATTGAATGTCTTTGCACGTCTCATGAATATTGGGCAGGAGAGATCATAAAGCTCAATCTATTGCGAATGGGACACCAATTTCCAATAAATAAGCTGATTATTCTCGCCCTCTAACACAAATATTGAACTTGGACTGCACCATCTGTGCGTGGTATTTCTATCCCTGATATGCTTCATCCAAAGGGTCAAGGGAGCCTTATGATTACAGCGCAAAGCTTAGAAATGCCCCACACCACCATGTCAGCCCATTCTGCCGTACGTGCTGAGTTCCTCGACTTTCGTGACAAGTCACACAGTGCTATCACAATTGACGAAGTCTCTTCATCAATTGCGGGTGGCCGCTTTGTCTGGATAGACACAAACCTTCAAGACCAAACATATCCTGACCTCAAAAAAGAGTTGCCGGAACATCTAGCCAACCAAACGCCAGTTCTGAAAATCCTCGGTTCTGAGCATCAACAAGACACAGACGACCAGGTCTCATCACTGCATAGAACCGATGATGCCTTACATATCCGCCTTGTAGGTGCAAGAGACACTTCAAAGACAATCAGAAGTGAAGTTCTTGATATTGTTATTACTGAAGGTCTTCTTGCGACATTCTCCGAAGGCTCCTGTGCTGTTCTGCATGCCGTTCGTCGTGACTACATTCGAGACTTTGAACAACATGCTGCGACACCAAGTTTTCTGCTCTATGAGTTTTGGGATAAACAAATTGAACAGTTTTTGGAGGTACAGGGACGCCTCGATGAGGAAGTTGAGGAAACACGCCTTGCTCTTCGCATATCTG
>JAUWWJ010000188.1 GCA_030616935.1 Planctomycetaceae bacterium | reverse complement strand
TTCATCCCGATTCATAACCGTAGAGGCAGACACCTGCGGCATGGCATTTTTGCCAGCATTTCCATCAAGCCCACGGTCATCAAGTTCATTAAAAAAGGCAAAAAACTCGTAGTACTCTTTCTGAGAAATTGGATCATACTTATGGTCATGACATTGAGCACACCCAAAGGTCAAACCCAGGAAAACCTCACTCGTTGTTTTCACGCGATCGGCAACATAATTCGTAAGATTTTCTTCCGGAATCGTACCACCTTCATGGGTAATCATGTGATTCCGATTAAAACCAGTGGCAATCAATTGTGCTTCAGTCGCATTGGGGAGAAGGTCACCAGCCAACTGTTCCCTTAGAAACTGGTCGAATGGCATATTGTCGTTGTAGGCCTGAATCACCCAGTCTCGCCACAACCACATATCACGACCACCATCGATCGAATACCCATTGGTATCAGCGTACCGGGCCTGATCCAACCAAGGCACCGTCATCCGTTCACCAAAATGTGGTGAGTGAATCAGTCGACAAACTGCTTCTTGATACGCACGCTCACCATGAGTTTTATAGTCACGAACAAAACGACGTGTTTCCTCAAAAGTTGGTGGAAGGCCTGTCAGGTCGAAAGTAAGTCGACGAATAAGTGTTCGTGGATCGGCCTCTGCTGACGGAGATACACCTGCTTTCACAAGTTCTGCGAGTACAAACGAGTCGATCTCATTGCGACCCCATGATGCATGGCGAGAACCCTCTCTTTGGACATCAGGGACATCTGGTGCGTGCGGTGGATCAAATGCCCAATGACCTTCGTACTGTGCCCCTTCAAGAATCCATTGCTTCAGAACAGCCTTCTGCTTTTTATTGAGGGAAAGATGTGATTCCGGCGGAGGCATCAGCATGTCGTCATCATCACTCATGATACGACTCCAGGCTTCACTTGCCTTCAGATCGCCTGGGCTGATGGCTTGATAGCCGCCGCGATCTTCACTCGCACTGCTCTCTATATCAAGCCGCAGTTCTGCCTCCCGTCCTTCTTCATCTGGACCATGACAATGAAAACAGGTTTCAGCCAGAATTGGGCGAACGTCACGGTTGAAGCTAATGGAGCCATCATCGCACGTGGCATGCGAAGCCCATGCTCCAAAGAAAACAAGAAGCATCTGGAAAGCCGAAAGTCTAATTGAATTCATTTCTGTCATCAGGCACCATGACCGAAAGAACGAGTCGAACAAATTCCATATGTTCTTTCAGTTTAATTCTACCTCACCCTTCAATGACACATGCTCACCACAACATATGTTCTTCAAACTCTTCACATTACTCCACGATAGCTGTTTACATAACGGCCGAACAGTAAAAAACATCTTCATTCATGCCGATTCTGGCAAAAAAAAACTAAAGTGCTTCGTACGTACAAAAACAACACTGAAAAATGCCAGCCCCCAACCGATGCAACAAGATGCTTTATTTTTTTTCGTAAAAAATTGTAGCGTTGTTACGCATTATTACCTTGCCAAATAAAATCTCATCGCTGTTTCATTTCACGAATCATGATCCGTACGGAATGTGGCGACCCCCTCAATAGACATTCGTAAACGCATAATGAAAAATACAAGCAAGCCGAACAAGTGTGTCGTGCTATTCTTATAAAGACATGACACCTACACCCTTCCAGATATTTTAGCAGTGCGAATGCTCACCTCGCAGTTGCGGTTGTGTCCACCTTGGAGTGACTCGGTATGAACAAACTCAGGCAGTCAAGAACCCGCATTTCAGTACTTTTCATGTCAGCTGTATGTCTTGTGCAAACAACGACATGGAGTGCGGAATCATTTGAGTTACAGGATGGCGATCGGGTTGCTTTTCTGGGAGATGCCCTCATTGAACAGGAGCAATATGCTGGCTGGATTGAACTGATGATGACAGTGGCGTTCCCTGACCGTGACGTAACGTTTCGCAATCTCGGCTGGAGTGCTGACACACCTAGCGGCACATCACGATGTGGCTTAAGTCTCTTGCCAGCTGGGCGTGAGCCCGCTGATGAGGGCTGGAAACAACTTCTGAAACAACTTGAGTTTGTACGGCCTACCGTCATTATCTTTGGGTATGGAATGGCAAGCTCTCTTGAGGGTGGCATGAAGGGAGTTACTACATTCACCAAAGACTATCAACGGCTCATCGACGCAACACAACAAATGCAGCCGGGCCTTCGTTATGTGTTTTTTTCTCCACTAGGCCGTCTTCCTGATTCACACAACGAAACACCCGTATATACGTCCTCATTAGCCGCATACACAAAAGCCATCAAGCAACTTGCTGAGAAAAATAATGGTGTATTTGTCGATTTATCACGAACTGCAAAAAATGAGGAACTACGTAAAGATCCAATTCATCTCAACGATGCTGGGTATCGGGAAATTGCGATCGAAATAGGGAAAACTCTTGGTTTTGATGACAGATGGATTGGTAACCCTCATGTCGAAAGATTAAGAAGCCAGATTTTGAAAAAGAATGTGTGGTGGTTTCATCGGTCTCGTCCCGCGAACATGGCCTATGTTTTTGGATTCCGAAAACGAGAGCAAGGGCAGAATGCCGTTGAAATTCCACAATACGATCCATTGATTGCTGAAGAAGAACAAGCCATCGCAATACTGAGAAAACTGGAAGGCACTTCTGTGCAATCAAAGCCTGCCACAACTGCATCTCGCTACGCGACCTTCACAAAACAACCAACTCCACAGTTTACTGTTGGTAAAAATCTAGAGGTGAGTCTCTGGGCTGAAAACCCTCAGCTCAACAAACCCATTCAGATGAATTTTGATCCGGCAGGAAGGCTCTGGGTAGCGAGTAGCGAAGCCTATCCCATGATTGAAGTAGGGCAAACAGCTCCGGATAAAATCCTGGTCTTGGAAGATACTGATGCGGACGGGAAAGCAGATACGTCAACTGTTTTCGCTGACGACTTGTTGATTCCCACAGGAGTTGAGCCTGGGGATGGGGGGTGCTACGTCGCGCAGAGTACTGATCTGTTGTTTCTGAAAGATACAGATGGTGATGGAAAAGCAGATCTGAAACGGCGAGTGCTTAGTGGTTTTGGAACAGAAGACACCCACCATAATCTTCACACACTTCGCTGGGGACCTGACGGTCGGCTGTATATGAATCAATCGATCTATACACGAACTGATACAGAGACACCAGGAGGCATTGTTCGCTTAAAGGCGGGTGGCGGCTTCCGGTACAACACAAACACAATGCGAATGGAAGTTGTATTCCGAGGTCTTGTGAATTCGTGGGGACATCAGTTTGATGACTTCGGGCAATCCTTTCTGACAGACGGCGCTGGCTTTAGTGGAATCGCCTATTCGTTTCCGGGCGCGGCATTTAATCCGACACCGGGTGCAAGACGGGTCTTGGGCCTGATTAGCCCGGGCAGTTACCCCAAGTTTGCCTCGGCTGAGATTATCTCTGGGAATTCTTTCCCACCGGAGTGGCAGGGCTCTGTGATTACCTGCGACTTCCGTGCCAATCGAGTGACAAGGTTCAGTTTCGAGGAACAGGGCGCTGGGTTTGTCACAACCCAAGAAGATGATTTATTGCGAACTACAAGTAGTTCATTCCGACCGATTGATGTAAAGCAGGGACCTGATGGTGCTCTCTATATTGCTGACTGGTCAAACCCGATCATTAATCATGGAGAAGTCGACTTTCGTGATGAGCGTCGAGATCGCTGGCATGGTCGTATCTGGCGAGTTGCCTGGTCAGGCAGCACACCAAAGAAAAAAGAGGACCTTACAAAGACTGCTTCAAAGGATCTATTGAATCGGCTCATTTCTGACGATCGATACACGCGTGATCAAGCGAGACGTGTTCTCTTGGAGCGAGGCGATCTCTCAGAAGAAGATCTGCATACGTGGACCAAAGCATCCTCTAACGAATATCAGAAATTACAGGGTGTCTGGCTTCAGCATGGATTCGATGCTGTTGATCTTCAAGATGTTCAAACGCTGGCATTTGCAGACGACCCAAAAGTCAGGTCGGCGGCAATGCGTGTTATCAGTGATCTGGTTGATCCAGCGACAGATAGTTCACAGCCACTCGATTCCAAAACTGCACTCGCGATCTATCGTCGAGCAGTCGTGGACGAACATCCACGTGTACGACTCGAGGCCATTCGGGGCCTTGGAAAAATAAAAACAGCTGAAGCTGCATCGATGGCATTGACATCACTCGAGCTACCACGCGACAGATTTCTTGACTTTGCACTTGCCACTACGATGGATGAGCTTGCAGATGTGTTCATGGTTGCACTCAACCAAGGGCAATGGAAGCCAGACTCACCAACTCGTGAAAAACAATTAGAGTTCGTACTCACAAACATTGATTCAGGACGTGCTGCATCATATCTCTCAAAACGTCTTGCAAAAGAAGCCATACCAGCAGATGGTACTGGGCCATGGATTGAGTTAATCGCTCAAGCCGGAGGAAAGATCGAGTTGACAAAGCTGTTCGAGCAGATCATGAATAATGACTTTGCAGGGAATGTTCAAGTCCGAGCCATTGATGCACTTGCAACTGCCCAGCGTGTGCGGAAGCTGAAACCGGCTGGTGATCTCAACCGTATCAGCACTTTTCTTACCGAAAAAAATTCAAACATTCAGACCGCGGCAGTCAGGCTTATTGGAGCCTGGAAGCTCAATGCGTGTGTCACTCAACTCACAGAACTCATAGACAAGCACGCAGATAGTCCCATCCAGATCACGGCACTAC
>JAUWWJ010000504.1 GCA_030616935.1 Planctomycetaceae bacterium | reverse complement strand
CTTTCTTGATAAGAAGAATCCTGGTGTGACCTTCACGTCACTAGCCAGTGGAGTGGTGGAACAGATCAATAGAGGGAAAAAAAGAAAGTTTGAATCCTTAGTAATCAATGTAGATGGTAATGAAGAAAAAACATTTGCAAAAGCTACTGCGAGCAATCTTTCTCTTCGTGAGCCCGTCATTGAGGTGCTTTTAGAATCAGGTCTTTGGACGGCTTTTAGGACGCGTCCTTATGGAAAAGTGCCACGAGTCGATTCGCTGCCAGCCGCTATTTTTGTGACTGCCATAGATACAGAGCCATTAGCGCCTCACCCTCGTGTCATTATGAAGGAAAAGGAAGAGGCGTTCATCCAGGGCGTGTTGGCACTAGCAGCTCTTTCTAATAACGTTCATGTTTGTCTATCCAACGAAACAGATGTTCGCCCGATAGACCATCCAAACGTTCACTATCAGATTTTTGAGGGTCCACATCCTGCGGGCCTGCCCAGCACTCACATTCACTTCGTGGATCCCGTTGGTCCGAATAAAACGGCTTGGCATATCGGGTATCAAGACGTTGGTACGATCGGACATCTCTTTTCAACTGGTCGTATTGACTGTGAACGTTACGCCGCAATTTCTGGCCCAGGAGTCACTGATCCTAAAATTCTGAAAACACAAATGGGTGCAAGCATCACTGAATTAGTTGGTGGCAGATGCGTACCTGACAAGAAATTGAGAATAGTATCTGGGAGTGTTCTGTCTGGCAGACGAGCAGTGGAGCCTGTCGATTATTTAGGACGGTTTGACAACCAAATTTCAGTTCTGGAGGAAGGTGATTTCCGAGAATTTCTTGGTTGGCAAAAGCCAGGCTTTAACCAGTTTAGTGTGACGAATGCCTTCGCATCAGCATTTACGAAAGGTGCTCAATTCGCCCTCACTACCTCAACCGGGGGTAGTAAACGTGCAATGGTCCCGATTGGCAGTTATGAAAAAGTCATGCCACTCGATATTTTAGCCACACAACTTCTTCGATCGTTAATTGTTGGAGATACCGAGCAGTCGCAAAGGCTTGGCTGCCTAGAATTAATTGAAGAAGATCTCGCACTCTGTACTTTTGTATGCCCAGGAAAGTATGAGTACGGCAGGATTCTTCGTGACAGCCTTCGATCAATTGAGATAGATGGCTAGATAAATAAAAATCAAGTTGAATTAAAAAGTTTTTTGTTGAGATAACGAGATGAAATGGCTTCGTAAAATACTGGATTCTCAAGCCCCTCTTTTCGAAGAGAAAGGGAAACTAGAGAAGTTGTATCCGCTTTATGAGGCCGCCGATACGTTTCTGTACACACCTGGCGAAACAACTCGAGGTCCTTCGCATGTTCGGGATGCGTTGGATTTGAAAAGAATGATGTCGATTGTTGTTTTGGCACTCCTGCCCTGTGTCATCATGGCTTGCTACAACACCGGATATCAAGCAAGCGTCGGGGCGTCTAGCTATATTGCATCGACAAATGCTCAAGCCGGTGGTGAGTCATATGATTCGGCTATTCAAAGTGCATTAGGATGGAGATCCCTCATTGCAGGGCTACCAAGTCCCGATAGCTTTTGGGGTAACTTGCTGCTCGGTGCAACATATTTCCTTCCAGTTTATATCGTCTGTATGACGGCTGGTGGCATATGTGAAGTTTTGTTCTCAATCATTCG
>JAUWWJ010000354.1 GCA_030616935.1 Planctomycetaceae bacterium | reverse complement strand
TCTTGAGAATCAGACTGCAGCTCCGGCAGCACCTTTGACAGTCTTGATAATTGCAGCAGCGACCTTGTATGGGTCAGCATTCGAAGCAGGTCGGCGATCTTCAAGACGGCCTTTCCAGCCATCATCAATCGTGCCAACGGGAATACGAATGGATGCACCACGGTCAGAAACACCGTAACTAAACTGGTCAATGCTTTGCGTCTCGTGCTGACCGGTCAAGCGTTGGTCGTTGTCGGCACCATAAACGGAAATATGCCGTTCAACAACACCACCAAAACCTTCGCAAATAGTGGTGAAGACTTCTTTATCACCACATGTACGCATCAATTCATTTGAGAAGTTTGCATGCATACCAGACCCGTTCCAGTCAGTTTTGCCAAGTGGTTTCGGATGCCAATCAATTGCATAGCCATATTTTTCGCCAATGCGTTCAAGCAGGTACCGAGCAACCCATATTTCATCACCAGCCCGTTTCGCACCCTTGGCAAAAACCTGGAATTCCCATTGGCCAGCAGCTACTTCAGCGTTGATTCCTTCAACGTTGATTCCGGCTTCAAGGCAGGCATCAAGATGTTCATCAACACAGTCTCGGCCGTGGGCATTCGATGCACCGACGGAACAATAGTATGGCCCCTGCGGAGCAGGATAACCCCCGAGTGGAAACCCTGGTGGGTTATTGTTCGCTGTACACCACAGGAAGTACTCTTGTTCAAAACCAAACCAGAAGTCTTCGTCATCCTCCTCAATGGTCGCCCGGCCATTCGACTCGTGAGGTGAGCCATCAGCATTGAGCACCTCGGTCATGACGAGGTATCCATTCTTTCGGCCCGGATCTGGGAAAACGGCTACTGGTTTTAAAAGACAGTCAGAATCACCGCCAGTTGCCTGTTCAGTGCTACTGCCATCAAAAGACCACATTGGGCACTCTTCAAGAGTGCCACCAAAATCTGACTCAATCCGAGTCTTCGATCGAAGGCTTTGCGTTGGCTTATAACCATCAAGCCAGATGTATTCCAGTTTGGATTTCGTGCTCATAACTGAAGTTCGTCCTTAGTTTTGAGGGAGGATGAGAAAACATTGAAGCCTGTCGACTGCAGGACGACGCGACATCGATCTGCATCTCCGGCAGGGCCGAGAATAGCCGAGGAGTTCCGTTTGGATGCAGCCGCCTGTTCGGTGTCGAAAATGGTCACAGACCAAATCATTAAAGCAGCAAATGACATGCCATCCGGAAACAACTATCCTTATCTTAAAAACTGGGCTTCCTTCTGCAACTCACCTGTGCTAGACGCCCGAAAAGTTGGCATTCCTTGAGGACATTGCTAAAAAAGATGGCAATCTCATCCCATTCTATAAGGAATTGGATGGAATCAGTTGCTGAATCGGCTTCGCATGTACTGTTGGTAGTCACCACTCGCAATCAACACGCCGGGCTCTGCTCGACCACAAAACAGGTAGATCCAAGCAGCAATCGACGTGCCATCAGATATTCGAGCAGTGGTAATTGAACGAGTAAAGAGGGGTGAACTGCCGTTGCACTCCTCATACGCATCCAGAAGACGTAGTTGTTCATCGCTGCTAAGAAGAAGAAGGTCTCCGAACACAAGTCCCTCCTCATTTGTGACCCCAGGATACGCACCAAAGTCATATAACTTGCCCTGAACAGTAGCCGATCCAACTATTTTAAGTGCGGCAATAAGGACTTGTGCTTCACCACGTGCTAATTGTGGCCGAAGCGTCCCATAAACAAAAAGGTGTTGAGGCATCATTTTGTATCAAATGAAAAGAGCGATGAGACTACACCAGGTGGATGTATTCATATCGGGACTTTATTAAATCGAATGCTTCTGCAGAGCAACACAATGTCCTCTGACTCTCTGTGGTAGAAATAGAGTTGCTTGGATGGCTTTTTCTGGAGTATGTCTTTGACTTGAATTCAGTCAAGTATGCTCCTCTCGTTCGAAGTGTAGTGTAAGGTTGGTGAAGACAATGTTTGACTTGAGATGTGGCCGCTATCGACACTACAAGGGAAATCACTACGTCGTACTTGGTGTTGCTTCACATAGCGAAACCCTTGAAAAACTTGTTGTGTATCGAGCCGATTATGGAGATCGAGGGCTCTGGGTTCGACCCTTGGCAATGTTTTTAGAGATGGTTGAGATATCTGGTGAGTCCAAGGCACGTTTCGAGTTTTTGGATGAATAATCGAATTAGTGGATTTTTTGATCCCTTTTAGACCAGAATAATACGACAGAAGCTTCAACTCCTCCTCAGGCCTCAAATCTTGGTCAGGGAGCATCATTCGTTCCTTTTGTAACTCACTGTTTTAAGAAAATATTGTGTCGATAAAAAAAAAGTCTGATGCAGGATGGTGCTTTGATAATTCTTTTGCACACCTTCCAGACGCTTTCTTCTCTCCTACAAAGCCTGAGCCGGTACGACATGCTGGGCAGATTCTTTTAAACGAAACGGTGGCCAAGGATCTTGGCCTCAATATCGAGATTCTTCGTTTAGACGGTCCGCAGGTCTTTGCAGGCAATGAAATACCGTCTGGGGCAATGCCAATAGCTCAGGCATATGCCGGGCATCAGTTTGGGCACTTTACGAATCTCGGTGATGGCCGGGCCATTTTGCTTGGGGAGCATCTGACTCCTGACAAGCAACGAGTAGATGTTCAACTCAAGGGATCGGGCCGTACACCTTATTCGCGCAGTGGTGATGGTCGAGCAGCACTTGGTCCAATGATCCGAGAATACATCATCAGTGAAGGCATGGAGTCGTTAGGTATACCGACGACACGAAGCTTGTCAGTTACAGCTACTGGTGAAAGTGTATTGAGAAGTACGCCGTTGCCTGGAGCAATTTTGACACGTACAGCAAAGAGTCATATTCGTGTTGGCACATTCCAATATGCTGCTGCATTGGGCGATAAAGAGAATCTCTCACAACTGCTTGCTTACACAGTTGATCGGCATTATCCAGAGTTACAGAACTCAGATGATTTGCCCTTTGCATTCTTTCAGGCTGTACTCGATCG
>JAUWWJ010000068.1 GCA_030616935.1 Planctomycetaceae bacterium | reverse complement strand
AGGGTTGAAGGTGACCGTTAAGGTTTACGGAAACCGCATTGTTTTACAAACCATCATTTTCGCGGTGAATATGGTGGTTTCAGTAGTTTATTTCAACGGACTGTGGTTCAACGCTGATGTCAGGGACTCACATTAAAGAAATAAGTTTGTACCGATTGCGCAGATTGTCCGGCCTCGCTTTGGCCTTCGGATTGTGCGCGTGTGTTGTAGCTCCCGCCTTTGGTTCATCGAATAACGGTGAGGTGTGCTGCGAACCAGAAATCTGGGTATTCAGCACAAGGCATCTTCCAGGAATTTGTCATTTACCAGAGGTAGTGAAGCCATCTGTCCAGCGATATGAATCAGCGCATTGTCGATGGCTTTCAGACGACATTGGAAGTTTGCTTTCGGGGAAAGGACCTCTTGTTATTTTCCTGCATGGCAATCGCTACGACGCCTGGTCGGCAAAACAACAGGGTATACGCCTTGCAAGGCGTTGTAATTCTTTCACATCGCATGCTGCGGACACACAGTTAATGATTTATTCATGGCCCAGTCAGCAGGATGGCTGCTTGTTAAAAGATGGACGTAACAAATATCAACGATGTTTTACAGAGGGACACTATCTGGCATGGCTCCTCGGCCAAATAGACCCTGAGCGTCCCGTCGTCTTTATCGGATACAGCTTTGGTGCACTTATCACACTCGAGGCTCTAGAGGATCTCGTTGCGGCAGAAAATAAAGGCAGGCCAGTCAGTCCTTGGCAGAGCCGACCGGGAGATACACGGCTTATTTTTGTAGCCCCTGCAGTTCGGTGTGACGCATTTGCACCGTGTGGAAAATATCGTGAAACACTTGCGTGCGTGGATCGTGTTTCACTCACCATTAACTCGCGAGATGATGCGTTACGATTTTTCCATTTGCTTGAATCCCGTACAAAAGTTGATGCACTCGGATATACAGGTATGCCACGAAGATGGATGCCACCCGAAATTATATATTCGGCAGTGGATGCCCGACGGATTATTGGTCGTGAGCATGGCCTGCCGTTGTATCTTAAATCTAATACGCTTATGAATCGAATCTGTCGTGATGCTTATAGTGGGCTTGAAGTAGGTTCTTACGAAATGATTTCGAAACACGAAACTGTTTTAAGGAAAGACGCAGAAACTCAGAAATCTGAGTAGTTGGCTTCATCTGACTTTTTGCGATCCTTGAGCAAACGTTGCACAGGTTTGGGCATCTGAACAGTTGCAGTCCAACCAAGACGATCAGTTGTTTCATTCACCGAAGCCCGTGGATGACAGCTATCTTGTGAACACAAACTCTTGGTCTTGAACAACATAGTTTTCCCAGGAAAGGCCGACAGCTTCACAGTCTTTTGAAACACATACATGAAGCGGTGTGTGTTTCTTGCCAGAAAAATAAAATTCTTTGGCTGATAGTTGTCAACGAGCTTGTAAACCTGCTCTACGTTATCAAGAGACAGCTACTCGAAAGCGATCCTTTCATTGATTCTGAGTTTCTTCAGTTCGTAGAGATAACCTGAAAATGCTTAACGTGTTGTGTCCAACATGGCAGCGATGCTCTGGTAGGAGTGCAGCAAGGGAGCACCCCGCCTTGGCAGGTGTCACCAATGATCACGTCAGTAGAACTATTTTAGGTACAGCTCAGCTTGTCTTAAACCTTTGAACCAGAGCTGAAGAAGAGCAAGACAAGAAGGTTCGAGGTCAAAGACGACTACAAAATAAAATTCGTTTGGAGACATTTTATTGAGGGTAGTTCTTTTGATCAAAAAACCACTGGACTGTCGCTTTTAACCCCTCATCGAATGAATGTGTTGCCTTCCAGGCAAGGACATCGCTGGCACGGCTTGTGTCGAGGAGGTTTGATCGTAGGTCTCCAACTCGTTCAGGACCATATTCAGGGTCAGGCAGGCTTTGTTTTTTTCCAGTATGTGCAAGGAGCTGTTCTACCCGTCTTCGCACGTTCTTTTCGAGTGTATTGACGTCAGTGCCAACTCCTGTGCCGATATTCAGGGAAAGCATTTTTCCTTTGCCAAAGGCCTGTTTGTCTAAAGAAAGTGCAGAGAGATTCGCTGCAGCAACATCAGGGCCGTAGACATAATCACGAATATATTTTCCATCACCATTGATGCAAGCAGGATGACCGTCGAGCAATTGGTTGCAGAAAATAGCGACTACTCCGGCTTCACCATGAGGATTTTGTCGAGGTCCGAAGACATTTGAATAGCGTAGTGCAATTGATGAAAGCCCATGCTCTCGGGCATAAAATTCAAGGTATTTTTCACCAACCCATTTGGTAATGCCGTAGGGACTTATCGGATCTGCTGGTGTTGTCTCTGGAGCAGGTGTTGGAACATCTCCGTACAAGACGCCACCGGAAGATGCGAAGACCATTCGCTTACAGCTTGAAGCGACCGCTGCATCGAGCACAGAAAGAAGGCCAAGGCAATTGATGTCTGCGTCTAACAGAGGCTCGCGAACCGATCGACTAACCGATAGTTGGGCCGCTTGGTGGCAAACAGCATCAGGCTGAAATGTTTTGAAAATTTTAGCGATGCTAAGTGTGTCACGAATATCGACCTGGTGAAGCGGAACGTCTCGAGGAACATTCTCAGATGATCCACTTGAAAGGTTATCAATGATTTCTACTTTATGACCAGATTTAACGCACGCATCGACAATATGGCTACCAATAAACCCTGCGCCGCCGGTAACAATAATTTTCATGGTGAACTCGAAATAGTAATTCTTACTTGTACCACTATCTTTAACTACTTTTAACAAGCGCGATGACCGAATTTCTTATGAATGAGTCATTGCTCAAGCACTGTCTGATAGACATCAGCATATCCTTTGGCAGCGGCTTGCCAGGAAAAGCCAGCTGCATGCTGTTGACTACGGGCCCCTGATTGTGGATCGCTGTGAAAAGCTCTCAAAGCATCTTGAACAGTATTAGCCATTTCAACTGGTTTGTACGAATGAAAAAACCAGCCACTGTCGCCAGCAATTTCTGGAAGACTCGTGCGGTTGGACATGACCACAGGTTTTCCACATTGCATGGCCTCAAGTACTGGAAATCCGAAACCTTCAGTCAAAGATGGAAAGACGAATACGTCACAATTTTGGTATAGCCATGCCCTTTCTGTATCAGAGACTACTCCAGGTAGAAGAACCTGGCTTGTGAGTCCGGATTGATAAGTCTCTTGAATAATCTTTTTTCCATATGAGGTTTCTTTTTTACCAGCTATGACGAGTTGATAGTTCGGCAAGTGTTTCATCATCTCAATCAAAGTATGAAAATTTTTGTGCTGTAGAAAGTTTCCGATAGAGAAAACAAATGGATTTTTTGGTGCCCATGAAGGTCGCTTGTGAGTAATTTCAGCAGGTGGTGTAAGGCCGTTCGGAACAACATGAATAGTCTTTGACTCAACATTGATGTGTTGAGCTAAATCAGTCGCTGTATATTTTGAAACAGTGACAATAGCAGTTGCTCGGGTCACGAGCTTTTGGACACGGGCAAGCCGCTTGCGAATTCGTTCTGGCTGATCGTCAGAGGCTGTCATGTGTAGAAAATTTAGATCATGTACGGTTAAGACAACAGGTATCCGTTCATCAAATGGCAAATACTTTGATGTCTGATGAGTTACATGCCAGATCGCAGGTCTATCACCTTTATGAAAGTGACGGCCAATAGGCCGTACCCATCGCTGAAAGCTCTCTTTATTCCAAGGACGAACTTTTATGCTGCTGTAATTGGCATTTGGTGTTGCTTCAAAATAATGGTCACAACCGTCAGGTATAAAGAAGACTGGCTCAAAACAATTATCCGAGCGAGCCAGTAGCTCTTGAGCAAGGTAAAGAGAGAAGCGGCCCAGACCACAGTTGATATGACGGAGTTTTTCGAAATCGATAACAACCCGAGGCAATATGTCGGGCAGGGTCGTTTTCGTACCGCATGGTGTATCAAGGTGACTTTTCGAATTCATAGAGAAACTATTTCGTACTGAGAATTCTTACCGAGTAGCAATATTTCAGTTTTCCAATTCGTGTGAAAGATTGATTTCAGTCACGTGCGAGATTTTTTGAATAGATGGCGTTTCCTGCGAGAAACGGCTCACTGTTGGAACGGAATGCCTTCCGTGCCATATTGGTATTGCAAGCGATAAACAATTTCTGGCTGAGGTGCCCTTGCTTTGGTCAGGCTTTCATATTTGATTATCAGAAAAGGCAGCCATGAAAATCCATGAATTTCAAGCGAAAGAACTCTTGCGGACCGCGGGTGTACCGGTTCTGAAGGGAAAGGTTGTCCGAACTCCTCACGAGGCGGCACATGCATTCGAGTCTCTTGGTGCTCCAGTTTGTGCAGTGAAAGCGCAAATTCATGCAGGCGGTCGTGGGAAGGGGCAGGTAGAGGGGTCGGAGCAACGTGGTGTCGAACTTGCCAAGTCGCCGGAAGATGCTTCTCGAATTGCACAAGGTCTCCTAAACAAAACACTTGTGACTGTTCAGACAGGGCCAGAAGGTCAAATTGTTCGGCAAGTATTTGTTGAGAGTGGTTGTGATATTCAGCAAGAACTTTACTGTGCCATTCTTGTAGATCGAGCAGCGGGATCACCGGTACTTATCGCAAGTACTGCTGGGGGAATGGATATTGAAGAAGTAGCAGTGAAGACACCAGAATTGATTCTGTCAGAACCCTTTGATCCGGACCGAGGACTTGGTGCCTACCAAGCTCGTCTCATGGCGTCGAAGCTTGGCCTGCCGACAGCTAGTTGGCGATATGCAGTGCAATTTTTTCAGTCTCTTTGCAATGCATTTGTTTCACTCGATGCATCATTATTGGAAATCAATCCATTTGTTCTCACTGGAGATAAAACTCTGGTAGCTCTCGATGCAAAAATGACATTTGATGATAATGCGATGTTTCGTCACAGAGATGTCCTATTGCTTCGTGATGAAACTGAAGAAGAACCAGCAGAAATACGAGCCGATGCTGCAGGATTATCCTATGTAAAACTGAATGGAGAGATAGGCTGTCTCGTGAATGGTGCTGGTCTCGCGATGAGTACGATGGACCTGGTGAAGTTTCATGGTGGTGAGCCCGCTAATTTCCTTGATGTCGGAGGTGGGGCAAATGTTGAACAAGTCACCGAGGCATTTCAGATTATCCTTTCGGATAGCAATGTGAAGGCAATACTAGTCAATATTTTTGGTGGTATTATGAGATGTACAACAATCGCAAATGCCCTTGTAGAAGCCTCCAAAACAATAGGTTTTACTGTACCTCTCGTGGTCCGATTGGAGGGCACTGAAGTAGAAGAGGGTAAGAAGATTCTTGCCGCAAGTGACACCTCAATTATCACAGCAGATGGGCTTACCGATGCTGCTCAAAAAGTGGTTGATTCGATAAAAGCGTAAGCACGGTTTTCTTTTAATATTAGTACCTCTTTAGCTATAGCAAATTTTCATGAGCATTCTTGTCGATCGTAATACACGTGTTATTTGTCAGGGCATCACTGGAAAAGTTGGTGAGTTTCATACTCGAGGCTGCCTTGAGTACGGAACAAGAATGGTAGGTGGTGTTACTCCCGGTAAGGGAGGAGAAACAATTGCCGATCTTCCGGTCTTCAATACAGTTGCTGAAGCACGTGATGTGACAGGTGCGAATGCGACGATGATTTTTGTTCCTCCACCTTTTGCAGCGGATGCCATTCTTGAGGCCGTGGCAGCAGAAATCGAGCTTGTCATAGCGGTTACAGAGGGTATACCCGTGCTCGATATGGCGCGAGTTTTACCAGCCTTTGAAAACTCCAAGAGTAGACTCGTCGGTCCTAATTGTCCCGGAGTTATTACACCGGGCCAATGTAAAATTGGAATTATGCCGGGCTACATTCACACACCAGGAAACGTCGGGGTCATGAGTCGTTCCGGCACACTTACGTATGAAGCGGTGTGGCAACTCACTCAACTTGGTCATGGACAGAGCACATGTGTTGGCCTTGGTGGTGATCCTTTGGTCGGATCAAGTTTTATAGATATCTTGGAACTTTTTGAACAAGATGATGACACGCACGCTATTTTAATGATGGGGGAAATTGGTGGCTCAGCAGAAGAAGAAGCTGCAGCTTATGTGAAGGAACATGTCACAAAGCCCGTTGCAGCCTTTATAGCCGGTCGTACGGCTCCTCCTGGGAAACGCATGGGGCACGCCGGCGCAATTATTTCAGGCGGCAAGGGAACAGCCGAGGCAAAGTTAGAAGCACTTCGTGATGCTGGAATTGAGATTGCAGAAACTCCGGCTGATATGGGGACAGCAATGGTTCGTGCAATGGAACGGAAAGTCTGATCGGTTACCAATCACGAATGTTCTGCGCGTAGCGAATATTCTTATGCATTTGTGCTTGAGATTCGCTGTCATGTTGGCCTCTGACAGCAGGCATAAATATGCAGTGCGTCATCTATTCGGCTGGGTTAGGTAGGGCTTCCTCTGGATCAATAGGGGTCCCTTCAGGCTTTTCAACCGGATAAAGATCCTCCCAAGTTGCCTGGTTCACTCGCCATCGCCACCAATTATTTTCCTGATACCTGTCCAAGAGACCCACAAAGCGCTTCATGTCGTTATCGTCAGGTGGGGCAATAAGCGCGTTTTCTGTGAACTGACCGTCTTTATTGTCGTCAAGGTATGCCACCTCGTTGTCATCGCGTTGTTTATTGTCGTTTAAATCAACAAAAGGTTCGCTCCAAATATTTGGTGGCGGTGGCACAAAAGGGGGAGGAATTTGTCCTGCTGGTAGATTTGTTGGCTCTGGTGGAAGTGGTTTTTCAGGATATTGAGGTGTGTCATTCTCATTACCAACAGTTGGCCAAACTTCTCCTTTGAGTAACCGATTTCGTTTATCGCCATCGGGTTCGATAATGCGGGCAAAGGTTCGTAGCATAGGTGTACCAAAATCAAATTGGAGCTCTGAACGGTTTAGCCTGTAACTTTCTGGAAGTGGCATAAGAGAGAGTCCGATGAGAAGCCCCCCTGCGGCAACATAACCCGTTGTCCCACCAATAAAAGCTCCACCAATCTTGTCAATCATTGAAAGAAGAGAGATTGCTTCACTGGGGATATATTTTTCAATAAGAATGTGAATACCAACGGCTGTTCCTACCGCTAGGACCAATAAAGCGACGGGAAATGCGTAACTTGGAGGCATATCAATAGCGATGAGGATTTCCGTGAGCGTTGGAATGAAAGTCAATGTCACGACAAAGGCAACGAGAGCCTGCATTCCGGCAAGTACAGAACGGAACATCCCGTGTGTGAACCCATAGGCAATAAAGCCAAGTACAATGGCAATGGCGAGCAGACTTACCAGCGTTTGAAAAATTCCGGCCAACGGTACCATCATTCGACTTTCTTACGTAATGAAACAACTTCCATGAACGGTATACTCTTACTTTGCGACTCGCATGACCTCATTAAGACTTGTAATTCCAGCAATCACTTTTCGAATGCCAGACTGCTTGAGCGTTTTCATTCCAGATTTTCGGCCGGCTTGTCGAATATCTTGAATCGATGGTCGACCCACGAGCAGATCTCGAATGTTGGCATCAAAAACAAGCAATTCATGAATTCCGGTACGGCCCCGGT
>JAUWWJ010000236.1 GCA_030616935.1 Planctomycetaceae bacterium | reverse complement strand
CCGAAATGGATCGAGCACAATAAACTGCGCGTTGCCCCACTCGAATGCATAATAATTTTCTGGAAGCCCTACTTCAGGTTCGGCGTTATCGTTTCCCATGAAGAACGTATTTGGATATGGATTGGGGAAATATTTTTTTCGGGTCTGGGTCGCCCACACATTCGATCCCTTACTCCCACCTTCCCCGTCGTGATTGCCAAGAGCAAAATAGAACGCCGCCGAATGGCATAACTGGCCAAGATAATACCGCTGTGCAAGATACTGTGGCTGTGATAACTCTGGACTGACATACTTGCCCGTCATAAATGTATCGCCCAAGCCAAAATGAAAATCCGGCTGATCCACGCATGCGTTATAAAGTGTTCGCAAATAGACTTCACCACTCGTATTCTCATCAAGATGCGAATCTGCCTGAACTGTGAAAACAAATGACGTATCTTTCGCCCGTTGCGTATGAAACGTGTACTCGTCACTTTTTTGCTGTTGAAGATCGACTGTGTAAACAAGCCTATAAAAATAACGTGTATTTCCCTTTAAGCCTTCCAGCACAAAGTCAACAGGTTCACCCGGCTCAAGAGAGCAGCTTCCCGTGTTGCTAACGAGGCTTCCCGAATGCTCTCCATACTGAATAAGGACTGTGCTTCTCTGGTGAAATAAGACCCGCACCGTTGCAGTACTGGCAGTCAAACGACCAACAATAATATTGAAAAGGTGGTCAGGAACATTATTCGCCGGCGGTGGTACTGCGTAGACACCAAGCCGACTCCCACCGCCACGCTCCTGCTTGTACCGACCAGATGATTCATCACGTGATACAGCCCCATCGTTATTTGTATCTAATGTCCGGATTGAAGCAGGAGCATCCCTTAATTCCCCCACATCAATAATTCCATCTTTGTTGGAATCAATAACCACACCGAGAGGATCAATTCGTGATTCCTGAGCCCGTGCCACTTTTCCCTGCACGCAGCCTAAGATGGAAACGACAACACACATTGTGAGCATTTCTGCCTTCATTATCTCGAACCCTCTTCTCGAATTTCTTTCTGACCGTCGTGATGCGAAATATGTGAGAAAAATGCTTTTCCCAGGTCGGACTGATCTTTCAATTCGAAGAGGACACTCTTTGGGCCCCCACGCCCCCGAGGTAAACCATCAAGCCTTATGGTGTGAATCACACCGGTATCTGAATCAAAGAAAAGCTCGATTTGCTTTGGCCCACGAACGTCTCGTGAATTCCGCACACCGCTAATTTTTGCGAGTGTGACACCGCCTTCTAGAAAGCCTGCATACTCTTCTAACGTTATGCCATATCCACTTTGCAATTGATTGACGTGCTCAAAAATATTGATAAGAGGAAGGTCCTGCTGCTGCCCCGGAAGTGCACCGCGGAATCTATTGAGATTGTTACTTACATGCACCGGGCCGTTGTCACGAAATGCCCAACTTGTCTCACCGTCACACCCAAGCGTTCTCATTCCACCAGATCGAAGAGGCATACGAAGCACAAACTGATCCACACCCCGTACAAAAAGAAGCGCACCGTCTACATCCTCCACTGACTCGACGTTCCATGCCTCCTGCGAAAGTCTTTGAGGCTTTTTCTCAGGTGAGTATTCCTCCAGTACCCGTATTACATACGTTCTATCAAGAGGCTCACTTGTTGCTTTGAGAACCTTCTGAAGCGAAACCATAGCGGCATTCGCATTTTGGTAAGGTGAAACAAAGTAAAACATGACAAGCAACGCGATGGTCAGTGATAGTGCCGATGTCACTACAACCAATTGGGTGTTACGAGCGAACCCAGTCGGAGGTTTTGCAGAACGTGATGGAGTAGGAACGTCTTTCGAAATGAGATTGAGTACGTTGTAAATATTAGTTATCTCTTTTTCATTATTTCGCTGAACCCTATCTTCAAGTACAGCATGCACAAATAGTTCATCTGCAATAGTCTCGGCAATTGCGTCGTCAACCGGACCTGGAGAATCTGGCACTTCTGTATATTCATCATCAATCCAACTGGTTAATGGGTTATTTTGAGGTTTCATGTAGCTCCCTCCGATCGACTCAAGACACCCTTTCTCTTCAGACATTCCGCCACTAACGCTCTGGCTCTTTGCAATCGTTTTTTACACGCTTCAAAAGAAATTTCCATTTGCTGAGCAAGCATCTTTAGTTTCAAACCATTCTGATAACGACCATGAATTATTGTTTTGTGATGCCCTGATAGTGCTTCAACACACTCCTGCAAGGCTTCAAGCTTTTCATCCCAAGTATCACCTGCAAGAAGGTTGACTCTTTCAAAATGACGTTCAAGAGCAGCCAGGACAGCGTCATCCAAAACAATTGGTGACTGTTTCATTTTCCGGTAGTGTGCCAATACCAACCTACGAGCAATTCCGCGTAACCAGGGCCCAAATGGCCGACTCTGATCACTCTCATCAAGACGTCGCCAAGCCACGACCAATGTTTCCTGAAATAAATCGTCTACAGCACTCTCATCACGAACTACACTGCGCAAATAAACCATGAGCATTCGTGAGTTTTCACGAGCAAGAATTTCAAAAACCTTGTGAGAGTCTGTAGTCACGTGAATTCACACCTATTCAATGTATTTTTCACTCTGAAATACTGTCAAAAAGGTGATTTAGGGGACTATTTTTTTGAGAAATAATTCTTTTTTCATTTTTTTCGCAAGTAACGTATCAGGCACCCCCACAGCCAAAAGAAAGCTTTTCCGAAAAAATGTGACTCCCATCCTACTCACTGCGGGGAGCCTCGGCAGCGATACTACTTCAATGATCGAAAACCTCGGCTAATTCGGTCGCGCTGAAAAGCCGTCCAAACAGAAGCATCCTTCCTGAAAAGGTTAGCCAACTGAATTGGAGTAACCTGTAACGTATCACCCGCACTCCGCATATCACCATTACATGTCGCAAGATGATCAAATGCCTCCGCGACAAGCAGTGCAAAATCCTGATGATCACGCGATATTGCCAGCCGTCCGTGTTGAACACGTTTTTGCCAGCGTGGTGACGGCACCTCGTCTCGCACCACACGACATTCAATCGCAAGCTTCAGCCGCAGACGCAATAAGGCAACCCGCCTATTTTCAGCCTGACTACGCCGTTCAGATGCCTCGGCTGTGATACCGGTTGGCTTATGCAGTAACACAACAGCCGTTTCGACCTTATTGCGATGCTGACCTCCCGGTCCACCGCGACGCGTTCGTGTTTCGCAGCAAGACCGAAGGAGATTCGCATCATCAAGATCAACTGGATGAGCCACAGCAGTACCTGGCACGAGATCTAGCGTTTGTCGAGATACCGATTCACAATATTTTCTAGAAGCTCTTGCCGACCACTGGTATTTGCAGAAGCTTCACCCTTCTCCAGCATAAGCTTCTCAAGTTCCGCGAAACTGCATTTACCGGCTTCGATTTTCTTCCCAAGATCACCGTCCCAGCTCTTGTATCGTTCAGTTACTACGCTGGAAAGAGCACCTTCTTCACGAATTGCTGCGGCAACCCGTAACCCGCGGGCAAAGGCGTCCATGCTTCCAATATGAGCATAGAACAGATCAACAGGCTCGAAGCTTTCACGACGCACCTTGGCGTCAAAGTTCACACCACCCGGACTAAGACCATATTTCAACAAAGCCAGCATAATCTGGGTTGTCAGATAGTAGTTTGTCGCAAACTGGTCGGTATCCCAACCAAGTAACAAATCACCAGTATTGGCATCAATTGAACCAAGGAATCCTTGACTCCCAGCTGCTTCCAATTCGTGCAGCATTTCATGACCGGCTAGCGTCGCATGGTTTGTTTCAAGGTTGAGCTTAAAGGAATCAGTCAGATCATACGCACGCAAGAAGTTGACACATGCTGCCACATCTGAATCGTACTGATGCTTTGTAGGCTCTTTTGGCTTTGGTTCAATGAGAAACTGCCCGGTAAAGCCAATCGATTTAGCATGGTCAACTGCCATGTGAAAGAATTGAGCCAGATGATCGAGCTCACGCTTCATATCCGTATTATACAAACACTGGTAGCCTTCCCGACCGCCCCAAAAGACATAGTTCTCACCACCAAGTTCCTTCGTAACTTCGATGGCTTTTTTCACCTGTGCGGCAGCATAGGCATAGACTTCTACATTACATG
>JAUWWJ010000336.1 GCA_030616935.1 Planctomycetaceae bacterium | reverse complement strand
CTTTTTGAAGAATGAGTTCATAGTCCTCTCGTCGTTGAGCTGCAAACTTCAGGGCCGTTGTGGGAAGATCGTCGAGGTCGTCCGACTTGATTGGTGGTTTCCGTAGGTCTTCTTCGACATACCAGTCGAAGTATTCCTTTGGTGCGTAAAACGGAAGATGCGGCCGATAGATTCCAGCGGCAAGAAAAAATGGTTCGTTGGGTGCATTTTCAAGAAAGTTGATGGCCCATTTCACCATCTTGCCATCACCAGTTTCGAGGTCTGCTTTATCGAGTGGTCCCCAATCGAATTCACGAGGATTTTTTGGTGGTTTTTTCAAGGCTTTCACACTCGGAAGATTGTTGAGCGGAAAGCCGGATGGGAACTGGAAATTACTTACATCCAGTCCGTTATGCAGTTGAGTCTGATAATGACCATCAAAAGCTTGCGCAAAGTACTCATCCCAGTCTGACGTTCTATTAAAGCCTGGCATGTGATGATAAATTTTTCCACCACCGGCGACATGATAGCCATTCTCTTTGAAGTGTTTCGGGATAGAGGGAATCCCCGGTATTGCTTCATGCCACCGAACACCATTGTCATAGATGCCGGTACTTCCGGGCTGTCGGCCAGTAAGTGTAGCCACACGTGATGCATTGCATACTGGCGCAGCGCAGTGAGCGTTCGTAAACAACATTCCCTTTTCTGCCAGACGGTCGATATGTGGAGTCTGGACATCTTGTTGGGTGTGTAGGCAGCCAGCCCAATCATTCATGTCATCAAGCACGATCATCAGAACATTCGGTCGTGCTGCTAATACGTATTCAGTGAGCAAGGTCGTGGTGGTAACGTGTGCGAGAATCACCCAAAGAATGGACCCCACGAACTGTGTGCATGACAGTTCTTGTTTTATTTGCACCAGACTTTTGTATAGTCGAAGGAAGTATTGTTTGTTCATGTGAATTGAAAATGGAGATAGTGGCTCAGAGGGATTTGAGTTCTTCAATTGATAGTTGGCAGATCTCGATATCTTCTTTATTCACCGAGTAGATAAGCCAAAGTTTTTTCCCCATCACAACTGAATGAGGATATGCGTAGCCATTTCCCTTCGCCTTTCCTTTTTGTCTAAGTCGTGGTGCAATAAAACGAATGACAGCACAGCGATCAAAGATGAGCCCATCGTCAGATAGGGAGATTGCGAGCATCGATCGCCCGCCGTGTTTTGGAGACATGAGAAGAACGTTATTGATGACATAGAAAATTCCGCTGGGTAGTCTGCCCGAGTTGGACCGCGCGCACGCATCTGGAAAATCTGTACGAATCGGCACGCTCCAGTGTGCTCCATGATCAGCGGAAAAGGTGACGTAATTTCGTCGACTCTTGGTTGCTTCAACATCGGCACGGGACGTTGCAATCGCACTGCCTGCATCTCGAAAAAGTCGTACCCACGTGCCGTCATCAAGTTGCCAGGGTGGACTGGGTTCTGTCATCCGGTGGTTATCATCTGAATCGGGATGAATTTTTGGTCCAAAAATCAGTTGTGGAAGATTGTCAGGCTGATTCAGGTGAGCATTGATTTTTTTGACGAGAGTTTCTTGCCCTTTTGCAAAGTTTGGCAGGTCATGAGTACGTGTATGGAGACTGCCGGAAACCCAGAAGATATCACCAAGGCTTCCGTCAACAAAAACTTTGCGGGCGAGTAAGCCAACCCGTTTTCGCGACACTTCATTGAAACGAAAAATCTTATCTTTCGAATCTATATCAACAACTGAAATTGCAAATAATTCATTATCAATTTCACAAAATCCTTGTGACGTTTGAAATGCACCTGGTTCGATGGTTTCGGAGGCTGGGATGTTGGGTGCCAAGGGCGGAAAGAGGGTGCGCGGTGTGGTCCATGTTCGTCCTTGATCACTTGAAAAGCAGAAGACGCCATGCTGGCCAGAAGTATTCTCATCACGGACCTGAGTGTCCCAGCACGCGAAGAGGTTATTTTCAAATTTTGCCAGATATGGGTGATGATTAAACATGCCAGTTTCTGGAGTGGCATATTTGAGCGTTTCCACTTTGATTTTTTTCAGGAAACGGTAGCGGAAGTCGAGCTGTTCGTCGGCTGACCATTGAAGATGATGAGAGACGACTGGCTCTGAAAATACCTCTGTTGCCAGCGTTGGTTGAAAACCGCCAACACGAGTCAGGGTAAGAAGAATTCCAATGAAACGCAGAACGGACAGCATGCTCATTGCTACTCCACAAGATATTCTGGATAACGCCAGGTGTGTTTTTTTCCATCAGACTTTTTTTTCACGAGCTGCACCTCTTGCTTTAGGCGTTCAAGTTTTTCAGGTTCAAGTAACGGGTCATGTGTCTCCCGACGCCAGACAGTCAGCCATTGTTTAAGATCCTCAAGAACAGTTGAATACTCTGGAATTTCAGCAAGGTTTTGGAATTCATAGGGATCGTCTTGTAGATCATACAGCTGAAATCTTGGTGGCTGTCGCATGAGCGCATATGCTTTTCGAACTTCATGAGGCGCACTAGCTATCATCGCTGGAATGTCGAAACGACCTGCATAATCTTGGTCGTCATAGTCCTTTTGAAGTTTTGCAATCGTTTTTTCATAGTCTGGGTGGACTGTGTCAGGAAGCAGGCTCTCGATGAGTTTGTATTGCCCATTTCTGACACAACGTTGTGGGAAAAAGTTTGGTGCTGCTGCATGGGTGTGGTATTCAGCAAAGAAATGCTCCCGCCAACTTACGGGTTGGCCCTTAAACAGGGGTCGAAGAGTTTCACCCGGTAAGCCAGCGACCTCTTCAACACCTGCTGCATCAAGGACTGTTGGCATGATGTCAAGCGTCGAGACAAGGTTGTTACAGATATGTGGTGTTACCTGACCATGCCAGCGCATAATCATTGGAATTCGTAGGCCGCCTTCATAGCATGTGCGTTTACTTCGCAGCATGTCGGCACCATGATCACCGATATAAATCACGATTGTATTCTCACCCTTCCCGGAATCTTCCAGGACTTGTAAGAGATCACCAATCAGAGAGTCGAGGCGACTCATGCAGTTGTAATAGTCGGCTACCAGATCACGAAATGCTGGTGAATCAACACCCATAAATGCCATGGGTGTAACGTCGTCCCTCTTCTGAGGTTTTTTGGGTAACCCATCGACCTGTCGAATCCACGGGTCGTGTGCATCAG
>JAUWWJ010000113.1 GCA_030616935.1 Planctomycetaceae bacterium | reverse complement strand
GTACGGGCCAGCAGGAATCCCTGTTCTCAGTCTCGCTACGTTGGTTCAGAGTGAAGGCAATGTGTCTGGTGTGCTGCTTTTTCTTGTTTCATTCGATCAACTGGATCGAGCAATTTCAAAGGGTAATACAGCCTCGGGTAGCGTTTCGTATGAAGTGTATGGAGACAAATGGGCGAGAGCGACCGGCGGAGAATTTCCGGATGTAAGGGATCGTCTTTTTGTTTCTGACGAATCGCAGCAAAAGTTCAATGTTTTTACAAACTCGAAGAGCGTTCCATCAGGCAATGAGGAAAAATCCCGAGCCTTACTGTGCTCTGCTTCAGTGAAGACAATTTGTCCGCAGGCAGTCGATTCAGATATTTCCTGGATGCTCGTTGCGACAACGCCAGAAGCCGATGTTATGGCGGCAGCGTTTGCTGTCAAAGTATTCGGACAGACGGTTTTCGGAGCCACTGCTGTTGCAATTCTTTTGTCGGCATTCATTCTCGCTCGCTTACTCACGAAGCGTCATGCAGAGCAACTTAGGCTTGCTGAAATGGTTACGAATACTTCTGTACAACTGGTTCAGGCTGATGCAGAACTTGAAGTTGTGTATCTGAATCCAGCCACAGACCAGGCACTGAAACTTCACCCGGATATTGGTGTTGAAGGTATCGGTGTCACGCTGTCAGAGCTTTTCGGACAACAATCCGAAGATTTTGAATTCATGAAGGATCCAGCCAGTCTGCCACAGGCAATCCAGATTCACTCTGGCAGTGAGGAGCTGGAACTCCACGTGTCTGCAATTGAGGGTCGTCACGGTGAATTTCTTGGTCCAATGGTGACCTGGAGCATTGTGACAGAAAAGGCCCGTGCAGAAGAGCGAGAACGAAAACTGTCTGAGCAGATAATGGCTTCAAAAGATACTCTCGAGAAGTCGCAGCGAGTCTTGCAGCACGGTGTCGACTCCCTTTCCAGTCTTTTTGAAGCTGCTTCGGCTGGTGATCTCACCAGAGATGTTGCTCTTGAGGGGAGTGACCAACTTGCAGCGTTGGGTCGCAATGCTCGTGACATGCTCAAGAATCTTCGTGAAGTTATTTCAAAAATCGCCGCTGCCGCGGAGCAGCACGGCGAGGGGTCGCGGATGATAGCAGACAGTGCGGCCAGCCTGAGTGAGGGAGCGCAGAATCAGGCGGCTAGCATTGAAGAGATTAGTTCTGCAATGGACGAGCTGGCGACGTCGATTGTCGATGTTTCAGGGAATGCTGCTAATTGCCAGAAGGAAGCAAATAAGACAGTGAATCTTGCGCAGGCTGGCAGCCAGGCAGTTCGTGATGCAGTGGACTCCATGAAAGCGATTCACAGTTCTTCTGAACAGATTCGTGACATTATTACCATCATCAGTGACATCACTTCCCAAACAAATCTACTCGCTCTAAATGCCGCGATTGAGGCTGCACGGGCTGGTGAACATGGCCTTGGCTTTGCCGTTGTTGCCGAGGAAGTTCGCAAACTTGCCAATCGTACAAGTGAAGCTACCACAGATATCACACAGCTTATTAATGAGTCGTCTTCAAGAATCCAAAAAGGTGCTTCGCTTTCCGAGATAGTCGGCGGATCACTTGAGTCAATTGTGACAGCCGCTGATACGACAGCGAATGCGGTTGGTGAAATTGCAATGTCGAGTGAGTCGCAGGCAAGAAACGCTGCAGAAGTGAAGCGAACAATCTCATCGGTGTCACAGACGATTGAAAGTAACGCAGCGGCATCAGAAGAACTCGCCGCAAGCTCAGAAGAACTTGGTGCACAGGCCCAGGGGCTATGGGAATTGGTCAGGCAGTTTAGGCTCTAGTGCATTTCTTGAAAAATCACTGTTTTCGGCCGCCACACACCAGACCGAACCTGCTCCTCGTCGTGGCACAGGTTGCTATGCACGCTGAAAATGAAAATTTCTAATCAACAGTTCGTCAAGAACGGCATCGTTTTTACCGAATGTCTTCTGTACAGTCCGATGAATTATTTTTTGCCTCCCGAGCACCTACGTAAAAGATCTCATGTCCGAGTACGCCCACCTTGATTTTACGACATGGTCTTCGAAGGCTGAACTTGTGGGTGACGTTGCTGAAGTACTTTCACCTCAATTGTTGAAACAGTATCCCGGTATGTCACTCAAGCGGCCGGGCTATGTTTTTCGAGATGGCCTCGATAATTCCTATCGCTCCTTCATTATCTCAGATGATGACCGAAAGTGGTGGAGCATTCTGTGGACTGGGGATCGGGTGCAGGCTGACAATCTGCTCGATGTTGCTATTGATGTCTGGCAGTCACGCCTTCGTAACGTTCTTGATCAATCGTGACATTCTGCCGTCACAGGCTCTTTTGTTGGTCAACTCTCAAGACGACGGAGTAGTTTGATGTTGCGGATATCGTTTTTTGGGTCAGGCTTGCCGTCATCGCCCTCTTTTGGAGTCTCGAGAATAAAGGGAACTTTTTTGAGTTTCGGGTGAGTCACAAGCAGTTTGAAGGCGGCGCGTCCGATCTCGCCCTGACCGATACCCTCGTGGCGATCGACGTGTGAACCCAGCTCACGCTTGGAATCATTAGCGTGAATAACCTTAAGTCGGGAAAGACCGATTGTGTTGTCGAATTGCCGAATAGTTTCGTCAAGAGATTTTTTTGGTTGGAGCGGATACCCAGCGGCAAAAACATGACATGTATCAAGGCAGACGGCAACACGTTCCCGGAGTGATTTGATTTTGTCGATGCGATGAAGCATGGCCGCGATTTCCTCGAACGTATCACCAAGGCAGGTGCCTTGGCCGGCTGTGGTTTCGATGAGAATACCACTGCTGAGTTTCTTGGTTTTGCGTAATGATTCTATAATCCCATCAGCGGCACGGTTTACAGCCACTGTACGATCTTGTTCCCCGGCTGCTCCTGGGTGCGCCACCACCCACGGAATCCCAAGAAGGTCTGCTCGTTCTAATTCTGTCACGAGTCCTTGTATTGATTTCTTCCGGAGGGTGTCATCTCCAGATGCTGGATTAATCAGATACGAATCATGCGCAATGACAAGTTTGAGGTTGGCCTTGCTTACTGCTTCTCGGAAGGCCGTAGCAATCTCCTGGTCGATGGGCTTTACAGCCCACTGATTAATGTTGCGGGTAAATATCTGCATGCAGTCGCAGCCAGTTTCAGTTGCCCGCTCGACAGCTTTGGGCAGCCCTCCGGATATTGATTGATGTGCTCCAAAGGGGCGAGCCGAACGTGTACTCGAGGACGATGTGCGTGTTAGAGAGGGCTTTTTCTTTGCTACTTTTGGCATCGTGTTTCTTTGGGTAAGAATGGAAAATGGGGGGCGTTGCTCGTTGAGGACATTCTTCTTTTGCCCCTTGATCAAAGGAAGTTTACACTGTGAGCAGGGCGGTCGCGTTTCAAAGCATCGTTCCAGCACGAAGGGAAAATCAAATGGTCCCAGTTCTATCATTTCTTGTCATTGTGCTCGGTCTTGCAACAGGGCTTATGCTCACTGTTATGGTAGTTCGTCCTGTTCAAGCAGCGAGACGAGCAGAGAGGCTTGCGCGTATTCAACGGGATTTTCGTCGTCAAAGAGAACAGCTTGAGGCAAAATTTATTGATGAAGCAGCTGCAAGTGGAAAGCCTCGTGGTCTGAGATGGTCGGATGTCGCTTTTGATGACGACGTCATGTATGCTCGCGATCGAAAGACTGGCGGGCTGAAAGCTCTTGTCGCTATAGAAGTTTGCTTCGAGGCCATTGAGGGCGGTGGCATGGAGGAAGTTGAAGCAGTGTCGAATGTTCGAGCGGCAACAGCAGAGTTCCTTCATGATGATGAGCGCTGGTTTACCAAAGGACGAGTGTTCTTTAATCTTGGGCCAAAAGGTCTTATTCGGTACCTGCATGCTGATCTTGAATCCGTTGACTGCGGGGTGCCAGCGGAAACGAATCCGTCAGCAACGAAACCATCTGCGATATAGCGCAGGCGTAAGACGTCGTATGCAGTCGCAGAAGATAGGCGAACAGCGAGGACTTTGTGTCCCCGTTCAAGGAAAAACACTGTGAATCATCGGCCTGTAAAGCCGCAGTTTCCCATTCTCGATCAGTATCGTGTTCAGACTGTGATCCACTGACGCCACGGGCCGATATATCTAGCAGGGTTGATTTCAGGGTCGTTCGCTGACAGGTGGTGGGGGTATGGACAGGCCGGTATTCAGGTTGTTCTTTGATCGAAATTGGTGCCTTCTTGTGCTGGCGTCAATGATGGCTTTACCGTGTTCCTTTGCGGCTCAAACTGCGCCAACGATTCGGGAGCCTGCAACAACGCAGAAAGAGCGATGTGCTGCTGCGGATGGGTATCTGTCTGATAGTTGCGAATATTGGCAAGCCGCCAATCGCATGAGAACGGACTGCTCGCATCTTACTGTTGAAGCCTATTACGCTGCCGCGGAAGCTGCCTGGAATGCTATTTGGACTGCACCGGAGTCTCCAGCCGTTGTCGAAGATGCCACAAATGCCTATGGCGATGCACTTGTGGGGCTTTTGCAAACAGCACGAGAGCAGGGGCGGCTTCAGCCCGGAGGCCTCTGGATCGGGTCACGCTATAAGCCAATCCGAATCCCAATCGTTCTCAAGGGTTTGCCGATTTCTACATGCAACATTGAGAGCATTGAGCCATTTCAACCGCCGAAAGACAAACGGCTTTCTCGCAGATACTTTCGGCCGGGTTTTGGTCTGCCGGTTACTGTTCGTGTGAAGCCTGGTCCTGAAGGAACGATTGATGGCGACTTTGATCCACCACGGCTTTCTCTGACAGCGACAGCAGTCCTGCGATTCAAAGTTCCAGGGAACGAAAAACCAATACAAAAGTTTGCCGGTCCGTTAGCAAGAGAACGTGCTCCTGCAGTACTTGACCTCGTTGAGCCCCTGGCGGTGTCTGGTGTTCACATTGGTGCTGCCCACCCTCCACTGGCAGTGGATCTCAGTATGCCGATGCTTGACATGCTCGACGGTATGCCTGACTCAGGATTAGAAGGCTTTGTTCTGCCATTCGAGGGAGGGGTTACGGAGCCTCGATTGGAGTTCCTGCAGCCTCATGTGAAAGGAAAGATACCAGTTGTATTCATCCATGGGTTAGCCAGTGATGAAGGCACCTGGTTTGACATGATCAATGATTTGCGATCGTGTCCACTATTCCAACGATATTATGAGCCATGGGTGTATCATTACCCAACCGGAGCGTCCTTTCTTCCAGCGGCTGCTGTCTTGCGTCAGAGCCTCACAAGGGTTGTACGAGAACTGGATCCCAATGGTGAGGATAGACAGTTACAGAATCTCGTACTGGTAGGGCATAGCATGGGTGGTTTGCACGCAAAACTTCAGGTTGTCACTTCGGGAAATCATTTCTGGAATGCCATGGCAACAGTGCCATTTGATACCGTACGTATGACATCAGAGGTGCGGGCTAAAGTTGCTCCCGCGCTTTTCTTTAAGCCGGTTCCATTTGTAAAACGAGTTGTTTTCATAGCAACTCCACACCAAGGTTCATCACTCGCTTCGTTGGGTCTTGGGAAATTGGCTTCCCTAACAATTGAACGCCCTGCTGAACTGACTGCAATTCACGATCAATTAGTAGCTGACAACCCCGGTGCCTTACGGCCTGCGTTTGAAGAGTCTCTCCCAACAACGATCGACGTGCTTACGCCGAACTCGCCCCTCCTCGATACCTTGTATCATCTCAGACCTGCTTGCTGGGTTACAATTCACAACGTTATTGGTGTGGCTCATCATACGCTGCGTGGTGAGCGGACAGATTGTGTTGTCTCAGAAACGAGTGCGCGACATCCAGGGGCAATAAGTGAACTTGATGTGAAGGCAACACACACAGGTGTTCACCATAAATTGATGACAGTCGCTGAGATCGAACGAATTTTACGG
>JAUWWJ010000064.1 GCA_030616935.1 Planctomycetaceae bacterium | reverse complement strand
GCCGAGTGGCTACCAACTCGTTCCATGGAACGAGGCCCTTCTTGATGTTCACGCCCGCACAAAATACCAAGCATTCTGTCGGGAAATTGATGCGCAGGTCTTTCCGTGTCTCAGTGAACTTTCAGGCTGCCGGAGACTGATGCAGGAAATTCGTAGAAAACCCGGTTTCCTGCCAGAGGCCACCTGGCTGATTGCCCGGCGAATGAATCGCGACAGAGGAATCAATGAAACCCAGTTTGACCCGCTTGAATGGTGCGGAACCATTCAAGGCGTCATGGATCGTTCAGGAATTGGATCGATTCAGAATATTGGCATTGTGCCCTCTCAACGAGGCGGTGGACTGGGGAGCGTCTTGATTGAACAGGCACTGTCTGGTTTTGAGGCCGCAGGCGCCTGTCACGTCACTCTTGAGGTGACCGCTGAAAACATCGCTGCAATCAGGCTCTATCAGCGTCTTGGCCTCCGAAGATCAAAAACCATTTACAAACCGATCGATTCCTCACTCTTTCGATATGGGCCCGATTCATCTATCGATTCTCTTCCGCTGGGATTTCCTGCGAGCCGTCTGCATCAGGAAAACTCACAACTGGATTCGTCCACGAGCAGTCAGCAGAACGTGATCACATCAATCGTTTCCTCCGTGGTTCAAGAGTTAGCAGTGGCAGAAACACCGTCAGATATGGCAGAATCGTAGGAAGACGAGGCTTTTCACATGATGCCAGGTGCATCGAAACCGCTGATCAGCTTGTCATCTGTGTAATCACTTGTCCGTATGGCATAAACAAAATTTCGTGAAGCAGACTCTTCAGACGGCTACTCTCGACAACGGAATCATTTTACTCGGCGAGTTCTTGCCGGGTGTTGAATCCGTCTCCGTATCTTTCCACGTCGCGGCTGGCAGTCTCTGCGATTCTCTTTCCACCCGTGATGCTGGTCGTTCATGCTGCGGCCTTGCAACCCTTGCCGGTGAACTGATGCTCCGGGGGGCTGGCGAGCGTGATAGCAAACAACTTGTTGCCGCACTCGATAACGCCGGCGTCCAGTGGTCACAGTCAGTCTCGATGAGCCATGGCAGTTTTGCTGGGGCAATGGTATCTCGACAGTTATCAGATTCGCTAAAAATCTACGCCGACATACTTCGCCGTCCACTCTTGGACCAACACCAGTTTGATCCAGCCCGTCAGGTCGTTCTGCAGAATCTTGCCGGCACCGAAGATGACCCGACACACCGTACGATGCTCGCACTACGGAAAGCACACTACCCGTCTCCGTGGGGGCTTCCGAGCGAGGGCACATCGGCTGATGTCGCCGAACTGAGCCACACCGATGTAAAAAACTTTGTGACTACATTCATCCAGCCACAGGACATGATCATCTCTGTAGCCGGGCGACTTGACTGGCCTGAATTTGTGAAGCAGATCGAGGGCCTTTTCAGCAACTGGCAGGGGCAACCTCCCAATCCAATATCCGTTGGTGATCGCGGCGACAAGATATGTCATGTCCCTTACGATTCCCAGCAGACTCATATTGCACTCGCCTGGGACGTTCCGCCCTACCGTGACCCAGATTCGCTCCAGGCAACGGCAGCTCTCGCAGTACTTGGCGGAGGCTCAAGCTCAAGGCTCTTTACGGAGGTTCGTGAGAAAAGGGGTTTATGCTACAGCGTCTCTGCCGGCTACCAAACCCAGCGAGATCTTGCTGCGGCAATGGCCTACTCTGGCACAACAGCGGATCGAGCTCAGGAGACATTAGATGTCATGCTTCATGAAATTGCGGCTCTTCCCGGAACGATTACTGAGGATGAACTTGACCGAGTGAAGGCTCGTGCGAAGAGTGGGCTTGTCATGCAGCAGGAATCAACAGCAGCACGAGCAGGCGCAATGGCTAGACAATGGTTTCATCTTGGACGGATCCGAACTCTTGCTGAGGATCTCGAGCGACTTGACGAGCTTTCCGTTGAAAGCATTGAAGATTGGCTCGCCAAGAATCCTCTCAAGGAAATAACCACTGTTTCCTTGGGCCGCGACCCATTGGAGGTACCTGATGCAGTTTCGCCATGAGCAACTTCCAAATGGACTCGACATCGTAGCGGAAGTGAGCGAAGCCGCTCACTCGGCAAGCCTTGGTTTTTTCGTAAAAACAGGCGCACGAGATGAGTACGATGCTATCTCTGGTGCCAGCCACTTCCTTGAACACATGGTGTTTAAGGGAACGGATACGTTATCTGCAGAAGATATCAACCTCCGCTTTGACTTCATGGGTGCAAGTGCGAATGCCTTCACCAGCGAGGAAGACACGGTCTATTACGCTGCCGTTCTTCCCGAAAAACAGCATGACGCCCTCGAGCTACTCTCGGCAATGATGCGGCCAGCTCTTCGAGAAGATGACTTCGTCACAGAGAAACAAGTGATCCTTGAAGAAATTAAAATGTACGACGACCAGCCACCTTTCGGTGCTGACGATCGCTGTCGGGCTCTTTTTTTCCGAGACCACCCACTCGCACGCAGTGTCCTTGGAAGCACGTCCTCAATCGAAGCACTCGAGGTTGAGGCGATGCGTGAATACCATCAGCAGCGTTATTCATCCGACAATCTTGTTCTGGCAGCAAGTGGTGCAGTTAACTTCGAATCTCTTATCAAAAGTGCACATCAACTCTGCGGAGAATGGAACCCTTCACCACCCAGCAACCGCAAAGTCCAGTTTTCTACCTCGCAATCCGGAATAGTCACTGACGTTATCACTCGGGAGCAGGCAGCCTTGGAATATGCCGTCCGAATGTCCCCCGGGCCGGCAGAAGACACCAACGACCGCTTCGCTGCAAAACTTCTTGCTGTAGTGCTTGGCGATGATTCCGGTAGCCGTCTCTACTGGGATCTCGTTGATTCAGGCAAAGCAGAACATGCGGCATGCAATCATCATGATTTCCTGGATGCTGGTGTTTTTGTTACACAACTTTCGTGTGAACCAGAGAACACTCACGCACTCCTTGATCGTATTGTCGAAATCTATCAAGGAGCGGAAAACGGCTTAAGCAACAATGAGGTAGACCAGGCACGCAACAAACTTCTCAGTCGTGTTGTCCTTGCGGGAGAACGGCCAAGACAACGACTATTTAGCCTCGGCCTCGAATGGGCTCATCTTGGCCGATATCGATCAGTTCCTGATGACCTGGCAACACTCGACAAAATTTCACGAGAAGATCTGCACCGAATTCTCGCTGAATGGCACCTTCCAGCCTCATCATCAACAGTGCTTGCAGGCCCTCTTTTGAACGTTTCGTCTTCCTCGTAACAGCCGTTTCACCCACAAAAAATCAGGCCTACCGGTCACTGAACGGCCCATCTTTCGAAAAGTTGATATCAATGCCACAATAGATTCGTTGAGGGGGCTCGTGGATTACGAGACCGTTTGAATTGATTTTCTCCATGTCATTTATATTGATTGCACACATGATCACGCCACTTTTTGCAAACCGTTGGCTCATCGCACTTCCACCGATTTGGCTCGTTGGCATGGGAGCGCTTTCTGCATCTCTCGTTCTTATAGCACTGTGGGGCCTTCTTCGACTGATCGCACCGCGGGCTGCAGCTGAAGCAAAAGCCAGTTTGCATGACGGTTTCCTCGGCCCTCTCGCATGGCTCCTTCTGGCAGCATCAGGAACAGCGATTGCCCTGACACCTCTCGTCCCAGCCCGTGGTATCGGCCAATCACTGAGCAGACTACTCACAATAAGTAGCTCATCAACGGTCGTAACAATTGCACCTGGAAGTGAGCAGGAAAAAATCGACCTGCCGCTTCGGCCGCAGGAACTCGAAACTATAACTTTTGAAACAGATCAACCAATCACTATCCGAACGCAGAAACCAATTGAAGGCTTTGCCTTGCTCAAGGTGCCAGATATTGACCTCGACGGACAAAAACCGTGGTCGTGGGAAAAATCGGAGGGAAAAGAAAATCCGTTTCTTGGAAAAAGTGCGCAACTTGAAGTAACGAACCTCAATGACGGAGAGAAAGCAACTCCGGCCCACCTAGCAATCAGCTGGAAACTTGTGCCTGAATTCCCAGAGGTTGTCATCCTTCCTATTTCCGCAGCAGTCCTTCTGATCACAGTTTGTCTTTATTCCTTATTCCGACTGACCATCCGACGAGTTGCTGCCGTCTCCTCGTCAACAATGAAAGAAGCCATCGGCCAACCCATCTTTGCTGTGGCTATTGTGGCCGGGATCGTTCTTCTCTTGTCATTCATTGTGATTCCGTACAACACGTTTGGCGAAGACGTGAAGATGCTTAAAGACAGTGGGCTTACCTTGGTGAAGGTGCTTGCACTCCTGGTTGTAATATGGACTGCTAGCGTCACTGTTTCTGATGAAATTGAAGGGAGAACAGCACTCACTGTTCTCTCGAAACCTCTTACTCGGAGACAATTTGTCCTTGGTAAATTTATTGGCCTGGCCCTTGTTGCCTTGCTCATCTTCATGATCCTTGGCGCGGTACTAATGTCAACCACAAGCCTCAAGGTTGTCTATGACGCCCGGGAATCATCGAAGACAGCTCCTCTGTGGTCAGATTGTGCGACAGAGATGGTAACTGTTGTTCCGGGCCTCGTCCTTTCTCTTCTGGAAACGGTTCTACTAGCAGCAGTCAGCTTGGCAGTATCGACACGAGTTGGGATGATTCCGAATCTTATTATTTGCTTCACGGTTTACGTTCTGGGGCATCTCGTTCCGCTTATTGTTCAGTCAAGCGTTGGCAAACTGGCAATTGTTCGGTTTGTTGGCCGGCTCTTTGCAACCATTCTCCCAGTACTTGAACATTTTACGATCGAAGCGGCCGTGATTGGTGGTGTTCCAGTACCATGGGGATACCTTGCATGGGCGGCAATTTACGCAGGCTTATATTCCGCGATAGCCTTATTAATCGCCCTCGTCCTTTTCCAAAATCGTGATCTTGCATAGGGCCGTACACTCCGCCCATGCACCCACTGTCTGAGAAGATGGCTGAAATTGGGTAGTCCTGAACAAAGATATGGGTACTCTTTTTGGTGCGCTGAGCCAAAATTATCGCGCAAGACCAACACTACCACTTACCCCGACCTGTTCCGGTCGCTGAAGTGGTCCTCCAGTAGCGGCCATATCGCCATCATGTTCATACCGAGAAACAGCCTCGGCGGAACCCTTCATAAAAAACTCGACACCATTGCGGAATCTTCGTGCAAGACGCGGCCCAAACTCAATGCCCACCGTACTGTGTTTTTTAGAATTACGCATTTTCGTTTTGAGATCCAATCCACCAACGAGAGACTTATTTTGAAAATCCATTGAGAGCCTGCTCGTATACCCTGACGGGCCATCCACTATCGAGTTGCGATCAGCTAAGACTCCAGCGGCAATATTGAGAAAAGCGATTTCTTGCCCTACTTCAGCTGCCATAACACCGGAACCAGCACGGCTATTTGGCGGCCCCTTCACGGAGAACTCAAGTGGAATCTCTTCAGGCTCTTTGTCACCCTGAGCCCCCATGCCACCAAGTGCCTGCGCAACGCGCTTCTGGCCCGGGGCGATATCAAAACCATCGAAGGCCAACTTTCCAGGCATCTGCGACGACAGATCGTCTGCTCGGCTCGGATTCATCGAAAGTAGGCCGCAGGCGACATAAATTGCCACAAGGAACCAAATGAATTTTTGTGAACGTGCTTCCACTCTGGGCCTCTCGGCAGCGGCAATACAGGAATACTTCTGATTGATCATCGTCACATCATCTACATTTGCTACTGCCTGGTTCAGGTTGTATCAATCAGGCTGACCGAAGAAGCATGAATAAAGCGACACCTTGTTTACGCACTTTTCCGCATCTCCATAATGGCCGGCGGCGCACCAAGTTTCGTGCATCGAAGAACATCAAGCACCCGAGTTGCCACCTCAAGAGCAGCAGACCCTGCAGAAGCACTTACACGAGGATCTACTCCCTCGGCACGAGCTCTAAGAAAGTCATCGTGCTCTGAGGCAATTGCATTGGAATCAGGAACTGGCAATGCTTGATGGGGGAGCACATCTTGAAAAAACACTTCTTTGGCGTTCGCACGCTCCCCAACCGGCACCGAGTCAGCAATAAATTTTCCTGCTGCCACTTCTTCAGAGGCCGCAACAACACCGACGGTCTTTGCATTAAAGTCAACGGAAACCATGGCCTCGCTTGTCCACATAGAAAGCTCCCGGCTCAACACCGGATTAATTCTGGATGCCATGAGATCAGCAACTAAGCCTGAGCCAAAAGTAAGCCTTGCCTTCACAACATCTTCGTGACCACCAGTGGCGACGATGCCGTTGGATTCAATGTTTTCTAAGCGTCCTGGCTGCAAAGACAAAACCAGATCAATATCATGAATCATGAGATCGAAAACGACACCAACATCGAGTGAACGATATGTGAATGGAGCTAAACGGGTAGCCTGAATAAAAAGTGGCCTCCCTGGCTGCTGGCACGCAAGAGCCCATGCAGGATTAAATCGTTCCACATGCCCAACAGCAACAACGCGACCGAACCGGCGAGCCGTTACAACAATTGCTCGTGCGTCCTCCACTGCGGCGGCGATTGGCTTTTCAATAAGCAGATCGATGCCTGCCTCCAGGAGAGGTATGGCAACCTTCGCATGAAGCCCTGTCGGTGCTGCCACAACTGCTGCATCAACTCGACCGATAAGGTCTTCAGGTTCGCTATACGATTCACAACCATGTGCCTCAGCAACCGCTGAAGCAACATCCAGAATCGGATCGACGACGCCGACCAGTTTGCAATCATCTCGGCCAGCCAACAGCCGAGCATGGATTTTCCCTAAGTGACCACAACCCACAACACCAACCCGTGCAAAACTCATTTCCTGCCTCCTTGCAGTGGTGGTGGCACCACCCAACACAAATGTTTCATCACATGCTTCCAGACATCCGGGCCTCTGCTTCCAAAACTGCAGCCAAAACCTCTGCATTCAAACAATGACCACTTCTGCGGGCAACAATGTCACCAAAAAACGGCCTCCCTGCCAGAAACAAGTCGCCGATGATATCCAGAACCTTATGTCGCGCGCATTCATTCGGCCACCGCAATTCGTTCTCGAGCGGGCCGTTCTCACCAAAAACTATGAGATCTTGAGTGGTGACAGTCAGCCCCACACCCTCTTCCTGCAACTTGCGGGCTTCTTCTTCCAACAAAAATGTTCGAGCGGCCGCAACCTCTTCTCGATAACAAGCTGGTGAAACCGCGGCCTCATACTGCTGGGGCGGTATTGGTGAGCCCGGATATTCTACTGAGTAGTGTACTCGTAGGCCCGCTGTTGTTGGTGGAGCAACTTCGATCACCGCATCACCAGCCGCAGCTTCGATTGTGATCGGCGACTGAACGACAAGTGGATTTGTTACCGTGCCATCGAGAGGCCTAATGCCCGCTTGATCAATGGCTGCAACATACGCATCCGCCGACCCATCAAGACCGGGCAACTCAGCTGCGGTAAGGCTAATTTCACAACAGTCAACACCAAGAGCAGCAAGCGCGCTGAGCACATGCTCAACCATCTCAACGGTCGCGTTACCCACTTGGAGATTTGTTCGTTTCGTTGCCTCAATACGATTACTGAGAGAAACTGGAACACAAGACCCCCCAAGGTCTTCGCGGACAAAACGGATCCCCGAACCCGCTGGACCTGGGCGTAATTCGACACGATTCTCAACGCCACTCCAATAGCCTT
>JAUWWJ010000509.1 GCA_030616935.1 Planctomycetaceae bacterium | reverse complement strand
TTACGGTCTTGGCAGCGATAACGCAGATCTACCTGCGTACATTGTGCTCACAAGCTATGGTTCGGGACGACCGAATGACCAGCCCCTCTATGATCGATTGTGGGGGGCAGGATTTCTGCCAAATGAGCATCAGGGAGTGCGATTTCGCAACACAGGTGCTCCGGTTCTTTATCTTGCTGATCCACCTGGTGTGAATCGAGACCTGCGGCGAGCAACACTCGATCGAATTGCTGCCATAAATGCGTCACGAGAGGCGATTATTGGTGATCCCGATATTGCAGCCCGCACAAGCCAGTATGAAATGGCCTTCCGTATGCAGACGAGTGTGCCGGAGATAGCTGATTTTTCTGATGAACCAAGGCATGTGTTGGAGTCGTACGGACCAGACGTACATCGCCATGGAAGCTACGCTTATAACTGCTTGCTTGCTCGGAGGCTGTCAGAGCGTGGCGTGCGGTTTGTGCAGTGCTTTCATATGGGTTGGGATCATCACGGAGGACTACCAAAGGCAATCAGGGGGCAGGTGAAGGATACGGATCAGGCAACAGGAGCTTTGCTGGACGATCTTGATCAACGTGGGCTCCTTGACGAAACGTTGATCGTCTGGGGCGGTGAGTTCGGCCGAACCATTTATTCACAAGGCAACCTGACAGAAACAAATTACGGTCGTGACCATCATCCGCGGTGCTTTACCACGCTCATGGCTGGTGCAGGTATTCGGGGTGGCCTAACGTGGGGGGCAACGGATGACTACTCTTACAATATTGTGACACCTAAGCAAAAGGTGCATGTGCATGATCTCAACGCCACGATTCTCCACCTGATGGGTATTGATCATCTGCGACTCATCTTTCCCTATCAGGGCCGCGATTTTCGGCTGACGGATGTTCATGGAGAAGTCGTCCACGGTGTACTCAGCTGACATTTACGCACGATCCAATTGACAGAGGCAGACTTTGTTTGGACACATCCGGAAAAGAACCATTGGGTTTCAAGAGAAGAGTTTCGTTGCTGAATACAAATTCTGATAAAAATCAAAATAAGTAATACCGATGCTTTTTCGTGTAAGCTATTTTTTTTTCACTCGTCGTTTTTTTATAATTTTCTTTTTTGTTTTCTTTCTTACCTTCTTTTTTGTTTTCTTTTGTTTTCCTTCTGACTCGGTGGCCGTGGGTTCTTCATCACTTTCTTGGTGCCCTCGCTGCGACACAATGATTACGTTTTCACCGAGATTCAGTTCCTCAGGCTCATCAATAGGTTGACCGGACTCGTCTAGTTTTACATCTGCTTCAGCAGTTTTCTTTTTGGCAACTCGTAGAAGTTCTTCGTAGATTTTATCTCGATTCCCACCATTTATCGTTGCAACTGCTGTGGCAACCTCGCCCAAGTAGCGAAGGAAAATCGTTCGTCGCTGGCCTTCCTGTGCAACTTTAAGGCGTCGCCTGAGATACATGCCGAGCTTTCGTCCAACTGCTTGGAGGGCTAGCCGCACTTCTTTCTGTATCTCAGGGTAAGAAGCAACGGCCTCTTTCGATTCACTGGTAAATGGCACCCACACACTTGCCATGTGGACCATGACAGTAATTGGAGCACTCGGAAGACTTCCACGAGACT
>JAUWWJ010000379.1 GCA_030616935.1 Planctomycetaceae bacterium | reverse complement strand
GCAGCCTGCCAATCTGCATAAGCGACAGGAATAGCTCGAACGTTTACCGGCAGACTTGCAGCCATGTCTTGGAATATGACTGTCCATTCAATGCCACGACACCAAGATAAACCAAACTTTACAGCGTACGGTAATCGTTTCAGCTCGGGTAGAAAAATTGCCGGACTGGGTGTTGTCGCGTCGCCATCTCCTCTTCCGTCCATATGCCTTCTTCTATCCAGCAGCTCACCGCCAGCGAGAGTCCAAAGAAGTTGCTCTGGCACTACCGCTGAACAGGCAGTGAGCGTTTCCGGCGAGGCCATACCCAAAGAACCATGCAACGGCTCTTTGACATCGATAATCTCAGCGCCACCATCAACGGCAGAAACAACTTCGTCGGCACATCGAACGCTTACAAGAAGTGATGGTCGTCTCACCCGCAACAGCCCTCCGAAGTTCCGCTGGACGTACAAGGATCAACAACCGGCTGTCGCTTCGCAACAGCAAGGCGTCCATTGATACGACGAAGTGTTTCAACAACGAGTGGTTCCGACCAGCGACCGTCTACAACAAGATAGCCATCCTCCCAGCACGCCCACGTTCCACGACGTCCACTGACAAGATGACCATATCGCTCAGCAACACGAACAACGATCGTCCCAACTCGAAAAGCTGCTTCATCCGAAGCGACAGGATCTCCAGAATGATTAAGCGGCTGACTCCCCAGAAAAAAACATTCGACAGCATCAAGCGGAAGCCTTTCGACTGATGCCGGTCCTATTCGAACAATTAATTCTGAATCTTCTAAATAGATCCTCGCCTGTTTTGCGGTGAATGCAATGCACCAATGATGCATGAAAGAATTCCTAATCCTGCTGAGAAAACGAAAGCAGCCCCTGACAAACTACCGGAAAACCATATTGCAACCCCACAGATAGCAAGCGATGAAAGAAAGAGAATAGATGCAATGACAGCGAGCAGCCCAGCCAGCCGCAGATTGGACTTCAACCAGTCGTGATTACGTGTTTCCAGATGTGTCATTGAAGAAATTGTGTAGACAGCGAGGGTCAGCAACGCCCATCTTTAGGAACGGCAAGTTTTGTTACGATTGTTTTCAGTTTATGACAGGCGGACGAGTCCGCTTTCGGTATGAAGAGAACATCATGCAGCAGACAGCTCCGTCAACGGACACCATTCGGCATAGCTCCAAGATCACGCTTATCGGGATTCTCGCTCTGGTCGCATTCTATGCCGCGTCTGCCTGTCTTGGCATTCCACAACAAGGCAGAAATCTCCTTATCGCCTCGCATGCTGCTCACGACAACCACAACTTTCCTGACTCAAATCATTCTCACATGAATGACGGCGGGCACGCAAATGATCCTGACAATCATTTAGAAGAACACGCCGAACACCATGAAGAGTTACCCGAACACATAATACCACCACCAGCCTGGGCTGTGACTCCATTTATCTTGCTATTGGGTGCGATTGCAATTCTCCCATTGATTCCATCACTGGCCCACTGGTGGGAGAAAAATTCCAGTAAACTCCTTACGGCCGGAATTCTCGGCGGCTTCACACTGGCCTACTATCTGTTCGTTCATACTGAATCTGTTGAGCAGCATTTCCCTGCACACTTCATTGTTGCTCCACCAACAAGTGGACTGTCATGGGGAATCGCTGGAACCGTTCTTGCAAATGCTCTTTTGGCCGAATATGTGCCTTTCATTACTCTCCTGTTTGCGCTGTACGCAATCACTGGCGGTGTTCGAATAGAAGGTGACATGCAAGCGACACCCACGGCAAACACTATTCTACTGGCATTGGGTGCTTCGTTGGCGAGCTTCATCGGGACAACTGGTGCAGCGATGCTTCTTGTGCGACCGCTTCTTGAAACCAACCACGAGCGAAAGCAAGTTGTTCACACACTCGTCTTCTTTATTTTTCTCGTCTGTAATTGCGGCGGTTGCCTTCTTCCGATTGGCGACCCACCGCTTTTCCTAGGCTACCTTCAGGGAGTGCCATTCCTCTGGACTTTCACTCTCTGGCAAGAGTGGTTCGTGGTGAACATCACGTTACTGGCCATCTACTGGATCTGGGATCATTTTTTTGCATACCCATCAGAGCGACTTATCGATCGTGCATATGACAAATCAACCGTTCGTCCGCTTCGGGTTACAGGGCTTTCTCTCAACCTGCCGTTGATGGCTGGGGTGATCTTTGCGGTGGCCTTGCTTGATCCATCAAAAGCGATACCGGGCACGGATTGGCACCCTTGGATATTCCTTCGCGAAATTATCTTACTTAGCCTTGTCGGATGTTCCCTCTGGTTTGGATCCACAACCATCCGGGTTCAGAACGGTTTTAGCTATTTCGCCATCCTTGAAGTCGCAGCACTGTTTATTGGTATCTTTGTCTGCATGCAACCAGCACTTTCGATTCTGAACGAACATGGTGCAAGTCTTGGGATTCGTTCGCCAACTGCATTCTTTTGGACCACCGGTGCGCTTTCGAGCGTACTCGACAACGCTCCCACGTACCTTGTGTTTTTTAAGACAGCACAATCTCTCCCAGCCACAGGTGAACTCGTTGCTGGAGTTGAAGCCGGAAGACTGACAGGCATTAGCCTCGGCGCAGTCTTTCTCGGCGCGATGACGTATATCGGAAACGGGCCAAACTTTATGGTAAAAGCCATTGCGGAAGGCGCCGGTGTACGAATGCCGAGCTTTTTCGGATACCTGCTTTACAGTGGGTGTGTCCTCATACCAGTCTTTCTTCTTGTTGATTACATCTTCCTTCCCTAACTTTTTATTCCCTGAATCATTTTTTCGTGAAGCGTTCTCACAAAGTAACGAGTGAATACGAG
>JAUWWJ010000502.1 GCA_030616935.1 Planctomycetaceae bacterium | reverse complement strand
GTTTCATTCATCTCAGGAAGAACACCAAGTTCGATATCCTTCTGCATGCCATTCAGTAGATTGAAACTTTCAGAGATAATTCCGATCTTGATTCCTTTGCCAGTCACGTCATAGCGTGCCCTCACAACATCAGCGAGCATGGCGACGTCAGCCTGATTCAGATTGCTACTCGAATAGCCGCTTCCGATGGTGTAAGGGTGTTGAGACCCGTCGGTTAACCCATCGTAGGTCACACTCCAGCTTTCGGCCGGATCATGAACAAGGCCATCGGCTGATAGATAGTGTCTCGGTTCAAGTTGTTCTGAGGACAGAACAGTCTCATGCTGCTTCTGCCCGCATGATGAACGGGCCTGCCTTTTTTGCTTGTGTTCAGAATATGTGATCCAAGAAAATAGATTCATTGAAAAAGCCCAAATGTTTTAAGACCCCCTACGCGCATCTACCTGATACAAGCATGACTCTTAAAGTAGATGGCTGCAATCTTTTGTTGTCTCAATTCTCTATGTGAGGAAACAACACGGGTGAATATGCGGGCTTTAACTGTTTTACAGACCTTGCTGCACACTTTTAGAAGTGTATTCAGCAGCGTTATCTTCATGGATTTGATTCAAATCCATTTTTTAGAAGCACGACACCCCATGAATCCAGGCTGTCGATTCCGGACACTTCGAGATTATTGCCGGTTGCTGTAACAGTCAATTGAATGGGCGCTTCCCCTGCTTGGTAAAAAGTAGCTTTGGAATAGCCTGAATTTTTTAGGTTGAGACGCAGGCCGTTTTGTACCACCAATTGATGAGTATTGTCGAAGTTGGTGTTGACCACATGAACAACTAAACGGTTTGGCTGCGTCGAAGAAACTCTTGGATAGAGATGCACGCCATGAGCAGAGCAAGATACTGCGTAGTCAAGACTTTTTTTCAAAGCACGTAGGTCGATAGTCTGAGTTTGACCATCTCCGTTATGCGTTCCTACTCTGAAAAGCTTGTCTCCCAAAAGGTCCAGACTATTTTTCAACGAGATATTCTTGCTGATAAACCAATTGTATTCGTCCTCTTGCACCAGAACTTTTTTGTATTGATCTAGGGTATTGAAAGATACTGGGTTCTTAAAATAAGCATCTCCTGCAACGAGAACATCAAACGCCACATTCGCTTCCTCTAAAACATGTACGATGCTATTGATGCGGTACACATATTTTCTTGTAGCCTCACGAGAAACTACCAAAGCAACTTCAGCCTGTGTGTCAGTAAAGTCATTAAAAAGGGATTTGTTCTCTGCAATCCACTTGTACAGTGACGTGAAATCTAGAGTTGGTGTGTAGTTGCCACTCTTGATTGTCCATTGCTCAGCTGGTGCGATAAATACAGCACCTTGTGCATACGCTTCTGCAATCCATTGTTTGACTTCTGGTTCATGAGATTTATCTCTATTAATACATTCCCAATCGCTTGGTTCCGCAGTCAAAATAAAATGTGTATCCAAAGATTCTGCAAATTTATAAGTAAGCGTAGGCTTATGCACAAAGTCACTTTCCTCCATAGCCAGTTCTTGTTGGTAAAAGTCAAGTTCTTCCAACAACGTACTTCGATAAGGATCTCCTAGAGGGCTTGAGGTGCCTACGAGAATGCCTCGAGGATTTGCTTGATCTCTGGCATAAGAAATCAAATCAGCTGTTAACTCTCGGATCGCTGCATTCTGAAACAATCGGAATTCTTCATAAAGCGGCAAC
>JAUWWJ010000091.1 GCA_030616935.1 Planctomycetaceae bacterium | reverse complement strand
GAAAAACTTTTTGGTGACCTGCCACCAGAACAGCAGGACGCAGTTCTTCTAAGTGATGGTAGTCGGAAAATTATTCTTTCCACAAACATCGCCGAGACCTCGGTTACGATTTCGGGAGTGACGGCGGTGCTCGATAGTGGCCTAGCCCGCCAACTTTACATCTCTTCATCAACGGGCCTGCCAGAACTGCAGACAGTGTCTATATCACAGGCTTCAGCAGAACAGCGTGCTGGGCGAGCGGGAAGAACAGGACCGGGCAAATGCTGGCGTCTATGGAATGAAACCGAACATGCCAGACGTCCCCGGTTTGACTTGCCAGAGGTTGTGCGGGCTGATTTGACGCAAGCATTCCTGACACTGAGTGTGCTTCAACAAGAAAAGTCATTTCAGTGGCTCCAAAAGCCTTCGGACGATGCACGGATAAGAGGGCTGCAAGTACTCGAAGAACTTGGATGCCTTGAGAAAGACTCTCCTGCTGGTCGGAAGTCCGAACCCGTGACAGAGTTGGGAAAAGAGGTAAGTAGGTTACCGATTCATCCGAGGTTGGCGATTTTATTGATAGAGGGTGCAAGGCGAGGGGTTCTTCAGGAGGTGGCCGTGGCTGCGGCATTGCTTACAGAACGAGATCCATTTCGTGCCGGTGGGCAGAGTGGAAGGGGCCCGCGAGACATGATTCAGAGTCATGTGCGATCAGATATCTATGAAAAGGTGCTTCTTCTTCAGCATTTCCACGCGACAGGAAACGATGTTGATGTGTCGGGTTTGCCGCCACTGAATCATAATGCTGCCCGATCAGTCCTGAGGTCGGCTGATCAATATTTCCATCTCATTTCACAAAAATGTGGACCGAGGGCAGCAGATCCCTCGCGTGTTTTGCGAGAAGTCTTTCTCACGGCATACCCTGATCGACTTTGTCGTATTCGAAAAGGGTCTGCAGATCGTGGCACAATGGTTGGGGGCCGCGGCGTACGGCTTGATAAAAAAAGTTCTGTTCGTCATGAAGAATTTTTCCTGGCGATTGATATCGATGACGCGGGCAACGAAGTGACGGTGCGGGCTGCGTCGGCAGTTGAACCACAGTGGCTAACAGAGGGAAGTGATTGGCGGAAACATGTTTCAGTCCACGATGATTTGTTGTTCAATCAATTGAAAAAAAGAGTTGAAGAACGACGGCTTGTTTCCTGGCATGGGCTGATTCTTGAAGAATCTCCACGTGCAGTTGGTAATGAAAGTGCGGCGACGGATCTTCTTTTTCAGGAGGCTCTTCGAAAGCCGTGCGAGGTGCTTCCGGCGGCGAACTCGGAAGCAGGGGGGTTCATGGTGCGGGCAAAGTGGCTCCAGCAAATTTTGAGGGAAAGCAAGAGTGTCCAAGCAGAGCGATTGATAAATATATGTCTCAACGATGAAATACTCGTTCAGCAGGCCAAGAGTCGAGCTAAGGGGCTGCGGTCATTTGAGGATATTCGAACAATGAATTGGCAGTCTGTTTTTGGCAGGTACCTCGGAGACGATATGGTTGCAGAGGTCAACAGATTGGCACCCGAAAAATGTATGCTCCAAGACGGAAAAAAATATCGTATCGAGTATGCCGTGGGTAAACAGCCTGAGGTGAGCATCCGAATCCAGAATCTCTTTGGCGTAACGCATGTTCCCCCAATTGTTGATGGTCAAGTGACGCTGCTTCTACAGCTCCTAGGACCAAATAATCGTCCGCAGCAGCGAACCACCGATTTGAAGAGTTTCTGGGTCAATACCTATCCTGGCGTCAAAAAAGAACTGAAGCGAAGGTATCCTAAGCATGCATGGCCTGATGATCCAACGGCAGTGGTACTGAAGAAAAAGCAATGGGGGAAGCATGGCTAGAGAAAATGCCGGGTACCACCACACACCTGCACCCATGACACAGAGAGATATCGACGCCTGGGTTGTGAGGCTTCGCTGTTTTTTAAATAGTTCGCGAAAGAAGATGCGGCCCATTGGGAAAAAGGCAGCAATCCGTCCTCTTCAGTCAGCGCAGGCACAGGATGCCGAAGAAAGGCTTCTTGAAAATCAGATGCGTACGTGGCTGAGCGGGTTGGAGCAGCGTCTTGCCAGTGCAGAGCGGTGGAATGGCCTCATCCCCGCTGTTGTTATCACAACGACACCAGTGGGAATGCGTGCTTGCGAAACGATAGCAGGAGACCAAGAATTCACGACGCTGTTCGATTCCTGCTGCTACCTTACTGAATACGAATACAGGTATTGGTGTAAAGAAGATCCTGATCTCAAGTTTCGATTTCATATCAACTATTGGGCGTGGATAAAAACAACAGTACCATCAGCCAGAAATCATGAGTTTCGTACCTACCCAATAGCAGAAGGCAGCAAATATTGGCTTTTACGACATGGGCTCAACGGCCTTGGTGAATACGACTATGCTGATTGTCAGGTGTTTGGGTGGGACGGTACGACCACGAGGTTACTCGCCGAGCATTTTCGTGAAGGTGTTCCCTCCGTGTAGGGGCGCGTATTCACAATATATTTTGTTTCACTACACTCGACGTTTCCTTACAGATTGACCCATTTTGGTGAATGATATGAAGCCCCGGATCCTTATAACCACAACCTCATTTCAGGACACACCGGGTCCACACCATGACATGTTGGTTGAAACTGGGTGGGACATCGTCACGGCACGGGGTCCACTGTCGGAGGCGGATACACTTTCTTTGGTTGGCGATGTTGATGGATATATTTGTGGCGATGACGCGATAACGAGATCAGTCCTGCAGCAGGCGAGTCCGCGGCTGAAAGTTCTTAGTAAGTACGGGATCGGCGTCGATAAGATCGATGTCCCAGCAGCCACAGAAATGGGTATACCGTTACTTTTTACTCCGGGTGTAAACCACACAACGGTAGCTGAACACACATTTTTATTGCTTCTCGCACTCGAAAAGCACCTTTTGTTTCACACAGACTCAACGCGGCAGGGGGGCTGGGAACGGCGAACTGGGCGGGAGATTCTTGGGAAAACAATTGGAATTGTGGGCATGGGCCGCATCGGAAAAGAAGTTGCAGTTCGTGCAAATGCTTTTGGCATGCAGGCAATTGGATACGATGTGTATTGGGACGAAGACTTTGCTACCAAACATGGTGTGGAGCGATGCCAGGAGATTCAAGATCTTTTCGCTCGTGTGGATTATTTGTCACTTCATACAAACCTCACACCTGAAACCCGTGAACTTGTTCGTGCGGAAACGATCAAGTTTCTTAAGCCGGATGCTATTGTCTTAAACTGTGCACGGGGGGAAATCGTTCATACAGCCGATGTTGCCAAAGCCCTTGGGTCAGGTGCGTTGCGTGGCTACGGAACAGATGTACTTGACGAAGAGCCACCTTCGGAAGATCATCCACTCACCCATCTTCCGAACTGTCTTGTAACGCCTCATATTGGTTCCAGAACCCGTGAAAGTGTTCAGCGTCAGGCAGTTGCAGCAGTTACGAATCTTATAAACGCTATGCGTGGTGAGCCACCACTAGCACAGGTGAATCCAGAAGTCGCAGTACAGCGGTGCGTAGAGTGATCGTGGTTTGGAGAGGGCAGGTTTTCAAGCCTGTGAAAATTAAATGTCAGAAGAGTTTTATGTTGTTTCGGTTGCAGACCATGAGCGTATTGTTTGTGAAGCGTATCACAAGCGTGGTTTTACTTCGAGTGAGGCGGAGCAGGCTGCGAAGCTAGCCACGGCTGCTACACGCCATGGGATCCGGACACATAATGCGATTAAAGCAATTCATCTTGATGATCTGTTTGGGTCCGCTGTTGGGGGCTGTGTTCCTGGGGCTGATATAGAGCGACTCGAAAATAGATTTGATGCGGTGGAAGTCTGGGACGCGAAGAAGAAGCTGGGTCAGGCAGTTGCATGGGAGGCGATTGATCGCTGCATCGAACTTGCAGAAAAACACGGTAGTGGAACAGTATCAGTTGATAATGCCTTTCATTACTTATGGGGTGGGGGGTATGTGATGGAGGCCGCGAAGAGAGGGTACATAGCTGTTACGAACTGTACGGCATCTCTCGCTGAGGTTGTTCCATTTGGTGGAAGCTATCCGACGCTCGGTACGAATCCTCATTCCTGGGGTTTCCCAACAACCGATGCAGTTGGGTTTCCCGTCGTAATTGACTGGGCAACATCAGTTATCGCCATGGGAAGAGTGCAGCAATTCCAGAGAGAAGGAAAGCAACTGCCGCCCCATGCAGCAGTCGATAAGGATGGAAAGTCAACAACAGATCCGAATGCTGCCGTTTCACTGGTCCCATTTGGTGCCCACAAGGGATATGGATTGGCCTTAATGAATGAGATTGTTGCCGCTTTTATTGGTGGCTCCCTACCAACGATCCGAAGCCGACAACCAGTAGAGGGTGAAAAACAGACGTGTAATTTCTTTTTTCAAGTGATCCACCCCGAGGCTATATCATCCAAAGTATTCGCAAAGAATCGAACGCAGACTGAAAATATCAAAGTAGTTATTGAGGATATCTTGGGGCATGGGAATGATTCGTGCTTGCTCCCAGGGCAACTTGAAGCGAACTTTGCGCGTCGTAGCGAAACTGCCGGTGGTTTGCTCTTTTCAGTAGCAGAAGTTGATGCCCTCAATGAAATTGCTCTTGAGTCCGGTTCGGACCCTATTGATAAACAAGGTCTGGCCACTGTTTGTGTAGAATAAAAATAGAAGGGGTGAAGGAATGGCGTTAGCACTGAAGGCACGAGAGCAATGTGGGTTTGATGCAGTATCTTTAGGTGAGGTTATGCTGCGTCTCGATCCGGGAGAGGGACGCATACGAACCGCAAGACAATTTCAAGCATGGGAAGGCGGTGGAGAATACAACGTCACCCGAGGTCTCAGGAAATGCTTTGGTCTTCGTACGGCAGTCGTGTCTTCGTTTGTCAATAACGAGGTTGGCCATCTCATTGAAGACTGCATCCTACAAGGTGGCGTCTGTACAGATTTCCTTGTGTGGCGTGATGATGATGGCATGGGACGAACGGTACGCAACGGCCTCAATTTTACAGAGCGTGGGCATGGTATTCGCGGAGCCGTTGGCAATCCGGATCGCGGCAACACAGCCGCGAGTCAAATGAAGCCGGGTGACGTCGATTGGGAAAAGATCTTTGGGGAGATCGGTGCCCGGTGGTTTCATACAGGTGGCATTTTCGCTGCCTTATCAGAAACAACAGCTGCCCTCACAATTGAAGCGGTTACCGCGGCAAAAAAACATGGCACCATTGTGTCCTATGATCTCAATTACCGTCCGAGCCTTTGGAAAAGTATTGGTGGTCTTGAAAAAGCACGTGAAGTGAATCGAGAGATTGCAAAACATGTGGATGTGATGATTGGTAATGAAGAAGACTTTACGGCATCACTTGGATTCGAGGTCGAAGGTGTTGACGAGTCAATTAGTGAAATTGAAACTGATGCCTTCAAGCGAATGATTCAACAGGCTGTTACAGAGTTTCCAAACTTCCAGGTTGCTGCAACGACATTGAGGCGAGTTCTTACTGCAACTCGCAACGATTGGTCGGCTATTCTCTGGCACGAAGGTGAAATCTACGATAGCCAGAAATTTCCAGAACTGGAGATTCTCGACCGAGTAGGCGGCGGAGATAGTTTTGCAAGTGGATTAGCCTTTGGGTTTCTTGAACGTAATGATCCACAGCTGGCTGTAAATTACGGTGCTGCCCACGGTGCACTGGCGTCGACAACACCCGGTGATACGTCGATGGCGACGAGAGAAGAAGTTGAGAAGGTACTTTCTGGGGCAGGTGCACGAGTTGTCCGCTGATCGGTACTCCAGGAAAGACTCAGACAAACCATTGCAGAAGGGTGTTCGCGGATGGTATTCAGAAAACTGTTTGTAGCTGGCCTGCTTGTTGGATGCGCTCATTGTATGACCGGGTCTGCTCAGGAGAGCAAACCGAGTTCCAGTGCATCGTCTATGTCCTTAGATACAAGCCATCCGGGGTTCAATGGGGTTGCTTCGGCCGTACGGAAAGATCGACACATACAGATCATTCCATCAGAGGCTGGAAGAAAGCATCAGCATATTATGACACCTCGGTTCTGTGCTGCGCTCGCGAGCGTGGAATGTATCGGCAGTCCAGGCATCAAAGTAAAGGTCCATCCTGAACCGACCCAATGGCGGTTCCAGTGGGATTCGGCGTTTCCAGAAGACGGACAACTTCTCGTCACATTCGATGTTGCGCCAGTTCTTGTATCAGAACAGCAAAGGATAGAGCCGGCCCCCGACGGTTCGATGTTCCTCCGCGCGAGTGCTGCGCAAACCCAAGGTGAAAAATTAAGGTTCGAACCCCAAACATATAAAAATACTGTTGGGTTTTGGACTAATCAGGGGGACGCAGCAGCATGGCGGTGTTGTTTTCGAGAGACGGGTTGGTACTCAGTTGCGTTGCTTCAGGGGTGTGGAGCAGGGCAGGGGGGGAGTGAGGGCCGCATAGCATTTGTCCAAGATGGTGAAGAGTGTAGTGCCATCGCCTGTGTCATAAAAGAGACAGGTCATTTTCAGAATTTTAGGTGGGTGCACAGTGGGTATGTCT
>JAUWWJ010000139.1 GCA_030616935.1 Planctomycetaceae bacterium | reverse complement strand
AACCTGGTTGAAGCAGCCCTTGCAACAGATGAAGCAATATTAGCAGGGCCAGAGACGGTTGGTGCACAACCACCAGCAATAACCATAGCCGCCCCCATACGCGTGCATGGAAAACCTGTCGGGGCAATCTACCTCAGTAGTGAGCCGAGTAGTGATGAAAAATCTCCTGATGATCTTGAGTTTGTAATTGCTGTCTGCGACGCCATAGGCCAGGTTTACACAAATCTTGAAGCCCGAGAAACGCTTTCGACCCGACTTGCGACGGCAGCGAGTGAAAACAAACTGCTCAAAGAGCGGCTCGGTGAGAAAACACGCATGGTTGGTGACAGCCCTGCCCTTGCAACAATCACAACACAGGTTGAGCGGCTTGCGAGTACAAAAACCACGGTCCTTGTTCGAGGCGAAAGTGGTGCTGGTAAAGAATTAGTCGCACAAGCCATTCACGATGCAAGTGATCGCAAGAGCGGCCCTTTTGTTTGCCTGAATTGCGCTGCTCTGTCAGAGACGCTCCTGGAGAGCGAACTGTTTGGTCACGAGAAAGGTGCCTTCACTGGCGCGACTGATAAAAAGGCTGGGAAATTCGAACTGGCTGATAACGGAACACTCTTCCTCGATGAGATCGGTGAGATGAGCCCCACCATCCAGGCAAAATTTTTGCGAGTGCTTGAGGGCCATGCATTCGAACGAGTGGGAGGCAGCACCCGACTCAAGGTTGATGTACGAGTCGTAGCAGCTACAAATCGTCACCTCGAAGATGCTGTTGCGAGTGGTGGATTCCGACGAGACCTGTACTTCCGACTCCGTGTGGTTGAAATTGCAGTGCCTCCACTGAGAAAAAGACAAGAAGACATCGAGTTACTTGCAAATCACTTTGTAGACGTATTCAGTCGAGAGACCGGCCGAAAAATTGAGGGCTTCAGTTCTGCAGCCATTGGTGCAATGCAAGAATACCATTGGCCCGGAAACATTCGTGAATTACGAAACTGCATCGAACGTGCCGTCGTCCTGAGTTCGAGCAGCATTATTGATGTTCCCGACCTTGCCCTGAGCACTCTTGCCTCCCCGGGAGATACCGGTCGAATCGAATCCGTTGACAACAAGTTTACACCAGAAACGTTAGCCACTATCGAAAAACGTCACATACTGGCAACGCTAGAGTGTACCGGTGGCAACAAAACAAAAGCAGCGAAACTATTGGGCATTGAACGATCTACCCTTGATCGTAAATTTGCTCGGTGGGGTAAGACTGACTGACTACAGATTATCTAGCTAAAGACCAAAATATCGCTTCCATGCTTCAACGTCTCCTGGCCCTGGCTCCGTTGGCTTGGTTTCTTTCTGTCGAAAGCGTTCGTTCATCATACGACGCTTCCCTGTGAGCCATTCATGGCTATCGACAGCAATCGCACGCCGACGGCGTGCTGCTGCCTGCACTCGCCGATCACTCGACACGACAACCAGGCCCGATGGTGATTCCTCTTCGACCATTTCCTCGATGAGCGAATCTGCATCTGGATATTCCCGAGCAAACCATACCCGGATAGATCCGTGAAGATATCTTGCGGGAAGACCATCAGGGGCATGGGCCGCATCGAAAACGACAATTGTCTGCTCCGCCTCAGCCCCAAGTAACTCCAAAAGGTGGTCAAGAAGAGCTCGACGAGACTGCTCGAATCCGAGTGGCCCTCGCGCTTCACCAAACACACCTGAGGCATGTAATAGGTTGTACCCGTCAATTATGATCATTGCTCTACAACTAGCTGGAGAGGCGATATTTCACTTTCCCGTGAACAATTGTCGCAACAGCTCGTCCGCGTAGCGTCCATCCATGAAATGGTGAATTCACGCTTTTCGATGAAAAAGAATTGACATCTACTTGCCACTCACGAGATGGATCGATAATCGTCACATCAGCAATCGCACCTGGCCTGAGAGTACCTCGATTAATACCAAGGATTCTCGACGGGAGTAGACTAATGGCTTCGACAAATCGTGACCAATCAATACAACCAGACTCAATCAGGCGCGTCACAGAGAGGCCTACCGCAGTTTCCAGCCCAAGAATGCCAAAGGGCGCTCTGTCTAATTCGAGTAGCTTTTTTTCTGGTGCGTGTGGAGCGTGATCCGTTGCAATACAGTCAATTGCGCCATCAGCAAGCCCTGCAAGAATACCTTCGACATCTTTTGCTGTTCGTAGCGGTGGGCTCATTTTAAAGTTTGAATCGAACCCTCGAAGAGATTCATCCGTCAGCGTAAAATGGTGTGGGCAGGCCTCCGCAGTGACCCGAACGCCACGTGCTTTTGCCTCACGGATGAGACTGACGCCCTGAGCCGTTGAAACATGCATTACATGAAGGCGACCGCCAGTCACATCTGCGAGTGCAATATCTCGCCCGATCATGACTTCTTCTGCTGCTGCCGGCATACCCTTCAGGCCAAGCGACATGGAGACAAGGCCTTCATTCATTACGCCACCATGAGAAAGCTCTAGGACTTCTTCATGGGCCAGAATTGGTTTATCGAACATTCGACAATACTCGAAAGCCCGACGCATCAACTCGGCATCGTAAACAGGTGATCCGTCGTCACTGAAAGCAACAGCCCCAGCTTCAACCAATTGACCGATTTCGGCAAGTTCCTTCCCTTCTCGCTCATGGCTTACACATGCAACAACAAACACATTGCAGGTATCTGCTCGTGCCGCTTTTTGACGAATAAACTCTACGTTGGCCTGAGTATCAATTGCCGGCTCGGTGTTGGGGATACAGGCAACACTCGTGAAGCCACCCGCCAAGGCTGCTTTGGTCCCAGTCTCAATAGTTTCATCCTCTTCACGACCTGGTTCACGAAGATGCACGTGCATGTCGACCAGTCCCGGCGTAACAATGAAACCATGGGCATCAATCGTCTCATCAACTTTCCCAAGCGGCTGACTACCATCGTGACCAATAGACATTATCAAGCCATCACGAATTAGCAGATCGTCTACTCGGTCAATCCCCTGATCTGGATCAACTACTCGTCCACCACGAATTACCATGGATGCCATTACTTTTGCCCCTTGTGTTCTGAAGAATCTATTGTGAGGCCATTTCTCTGCACTCCACAGATGAGCCAAAGTACTGCCATTCGTACGGCGAGCCCATTTGTAACCTGATCCAAAATAAGCGACTGAGGGCAATCTGCTACATCCGCAGTCACCTCAACACCACGATTAATGGGACCAGGAGCCAGAATAACCAAATCATCCTTCGCACGACGAAGACGGTCCCGATTCATGGCGTACAAATGGGCGTATTCTCGGACTGAGGGAAATGGTCGTGTTTTTTGTCGCTCGAACTGTATCCGTAAAAGATTGAGGACATCGCATCGTGGTAAAATAGCATCAAGGTCATGTGACACCTCTACCCCAAACTCTTGCCAACCATCAGAGACAAGAGTGGGTGGGCCACAAAGAATCACTTTCGCACCAAGTTTTGTCAGGCCCCATAAATTCGACCGTGCCGTTCGACTGTGCGCAATATCACCAACCAGACCAACAGTAAGGCCTTTAAGATCACCAAGACGTTCCCGAATTGAAAAGATGTCCAACAATCCCTGAGTCGGGTGTGCATGCGGTCCATCTCCGGCATTGATAACACCAACATCGAGATGGGAAGCAAGGAGATGAGGTGTGCCAGGTGTTCCGTGCCTGACGACTACGGCATCGACTCCCATTGCCTCAAGATTCTTGGCAGTGTCAATGAATGATTCGCCCTTGGACAAACTGCTTGTTGAAGCCGAAAAATCAATAACGTCTGCTCCCAGACGGCGAGCAGCCAAAGAGAAACTTGTTTTTGTTCGAATGGAGTTTTCAAAGAACAGGTTCACAATAGAAGCACCCGAAAGAACATCGATTTTTTTGCGACATCCTTGTGTGGCCTCCTTGCACATGACGGCAGTATCAAGAATCAGGCTGATTTCCTCAGCTGAAAGTTCTTCTAAGTCGAGTAGATGGCGATGCGTCCAACCCCTCGGCGGGAGATCCCCCCGGAGTACCACTGGTGCGACGGTGGACGATTTTGATTGCGACATGAAACGGGCCCTGCACAACAGTTAAAGATGGGCAAAAGAAGTCAGCCAGGCAGAGTCTACCAGCGGTCTGCCGCGTCGTCATTACCTGAGAATGCTGGACTTGCTCCAGGCCCGAAAAAAGATCTACCTTCTCACCTGAAATGCCTTCCAACTGCTGCCGCTGTCCCCACAAAACAGCGAGTTGCCGTTGGGAGGACGGTTGCTTTCCTCGGTACAAAAAACTCCATGCACCGACCATATACAAAAATTCTCATTAAACACCCTTCCCCGCGAGTCGATTCTTGTAGCGATTTCCTATACGGAATCGGTTTGCGCGTAACGCTGCTTGCCATCGGTATCGGGATAACAACTGGCTGCAGTTCTGCCATCTCGATGAGGGAAGCACTTCGGGACAGCATCGAGCAGGCCGCGGCAGTATCCCAACTCACTGTTCTCAGTGACGTTGAATCTGCCCCATCGACAAAGATGACCTCTGACGAAGCCGCCACTGCTTCGTATGCACCAGAAACTCCTGACTCCCCAACGTATATCGACGAGGGTGAGTTCGGAATGGATGAGCCACATGACATCTCTCTCGATATCGAAGCAGCTGTCAGCACACTATCAGAGACAAACAGTCTTGATACTACGTCAAAAGCAGCGCTCATTGAAACACTTGAAATGACCCCGCAAGCTGATTGGCCAGTTGTCATCGAAGAGTTTACCGCCACGCTCAACGCCCTTCGAACGACAGAGACAGCACCGGCTCTCTATCTAGACACCACAGAACCAGACACCACGGAAATCGTGCTGAATACTAGGAATAGCATCTCAAACCTTCCCGCGATCGATGAAGAAGGTACCAGCGTGACGGCTCTTCAGGAGCCGGTAGAAACAATGCAGTACGCTCCTTCCGAGACCATAAGTGACACGATTGAAGAAGAAATAGACAGTACGTATGACAGCGTAGCCATCATCTCTTCTCCGATGCGGTCGTCCTTCCAAGAGCCGGATGCCGAAGCTCAATCGAACCAACCACTATCAACGAAGGCATTAAATGTTTCGCAGATTGATTTGCTCGAGGACGACCATGCCGAGGCTTCACCAGCGCAACAAACACCTCTGGCCATCCACAGACCATGTCTTGCTCAGAAAGTACTTGGCTGGGGAATGGTTGAAGATTTTCCTCAAGACGAACTCTGCGCTGGCAGTGAAGTCATCGTTTACTTTGAGCTGACTGGGATTGAATCAAGCGAATCTGACGAAGGTTTCGAAACCAACATTGAAACAGCTCTACGGCTTGATGATGCTGCCGGAAAGCGGCTCCACAGCTGGTCACTCCCTCCCCTTGTAGAGGTCTGCGCTTCTGTTCGACGCGATTATTTCGCACGCTTTT
>JAUWWJ010000171.1 GCA_030616935.1 Planctomycetaceae bacterium | reverse complement strand
GTGAAGAAAATGAACAATTGCCAAGCCGCTGGTGCGATCGGGCGGCCGCGATAATAGCCTCGTCGATACACCGACGGGGACGGAGTCCACACATGGCAAACCCGGAGATGAACCAACAAAACAATAACCATTAAGAGCTTTCTTGGAATTTTTTGTAGCCAGTGCAGTAACAAATCGTCTGCTCTCCAAAAGTTGGGCCAGTTTTAGTGAGAGTATAATCAAGTACTTTTCGTTTGCAAAAGAACAACTATAATTAAGGATATTAGTAATGACACGATCACGGTATTCAAGAACCAAGGATATAGGTAGTGAAGGATCCGTTTTCGAATCGAAGCACAAGGTCCTACTTAATAACAATCAGTGGTCTTATCTTAGAAGATACTATCGTCTCACCAACCGCGAGCTTCAAGTGGGAAAGCTTGTTTGTCGGAGTTATAGCAACAAGGAGATTGCAAAAACTTTGAAAATAAAACCTGGAACGGTAAAAACTCATTTACTAAACATCTACCGAAAAGCACACGTCGCCAGTAAAGTTGCATTGTTGCTATCGTTCGCAAATGCTGCAAACAAATCTTCTGCCAAACCGGTAGTTACTTCTACTATTCCTGTTGTTGACATAAAAAGACAGCCCAAAAAACAGTTGGCCTTGACCGAAATCCACAAAAAGAGCAAATAACGGTCCGGTTTTGGAAGAAGCATTGTTTTTCACAAAAACCTTTTTTTGACGTATGAGAAATGACTTACATAATTTGGCGGAATCGTTGAGAACGGGTCATCCCTTAAGTAATTCCAGGATTAAATTGTTTGTTGAGGAGGAAAACCAATGAAATGTTATCGTGATTCGATCATAGGAAAAATGTGGACACTCATAGCGGGGGCACTCCTGATGAGCACCTTATTATTGGGCTGTCAATCCAGGTCACTTTATCCAAGTGCGACTGAAGCAGAAGCGGCACCCCCGCCACGCGTGACTTTGGCGCCTGACGATGTCGTTGAGGCCAAGTTCTTTTACACACCTCAGCTCAATGAGACTCAGACGGTGCGACCCGATGGTAAGATTACGCTTCAACTCATAGGCGAGATCGATGTCCAAGGAAAAACCCCTGCTGAACTTCGGGAAGAATTGCTGAAACTTTATGCTCCACATCTCGAACAGCTAGAGGTCGCTGTCATCGTGCGGTCGCTACCCAACCGTCGCGTGTTTGTCGGTGGCCAGGTAATGGCACCAGGTATCGTTGATATGCTTGGAAAGACGACAGCGCTGGAAGCCATTATGCAAGCTGGCGGCTTTAACCTGCCGGAAGCGGAGATCCGAACAGTGGTTGTCATTCGACACAAAGACACCCAGCGATACGGATACGCACTGAATCTGAAACCTGCGCTGGAGGGTGGTGAAATGCAGCCATTCTTTTTGGAACCACAGGATATAATATATGTGCCTCGAACCGAAATTACCAAGGTCGGTCAGTGGGTTGATCAGTATATTAATCAGGTGGTACCGCAAACCGGTTTCTATTTTACGAGGGTGTCTGGTAGGACCACAATTGGGTATCGGAAAGATTAATTTCTGAATGGAGTTAGCGTGAATACAAAGTGTGCCTCGGTTGATATTCTGTTTAGGATTACCAATTCAAAAAAATAAAAAAATTTTCATAGGAGAAAGAAGATGTCAGAGTTAGTTGAGGAAAAAGTCCGTGAATCATCACTACGGGACTTGTACTATGTTTTGTTTCGGCACAAGTGGAAAATAGTTCTATTTTTCTTCGCCGTTGTCATCACCGTGACGGTAGGCACTCTTCTTTGTGCTAAGGTTTATCGCTCAGAAGCCACGCTGTTGGTACGGCTGGGTCGCGAAAGCGTGAGCTTGGACCCCACAGCAACGACCGGTCAGGTCATTCAAATCAGCCGGTCTCGCGAAAATGAGATCAACTCTGAAGTGGAGATCCTCAAGAGCCGTGACCTGTTGGAGAAAGTGGTGGACTCGATTGGGCCGGAGGTATTCCTTAAACGTCTTGATGAAAAGCTTCCCGCGGACGGCAGAGCTCGTGAAACAATCAGGAAGAGCAGGCAGGAAGTTCGTGCGGCGGTTGAAGAGCCACGGAATCCTTTGGAGCGATTGGATCTGGTCGAGTCATTGAGAGACCATGAGAAAGCAGTGCTCAAAGTTACGAAAAACTTAGAGATCGAGACCTTGAAAGACAGCAGTACTATCAGTATTTCTTACGAGGCTCAGAGTGCTAAACTGGCTCAGGAGGTTATCAACAAACTTATCAAATTTTATCTCGAAAAGCGTATTGCCGTGTACCAGACACCTGGCTCATACCAATTCTTCACCCAACAATCTGACCATTTGCGGAACGTGCTCGCAAAATCTGAGAACGAACTTTGGAGTTTGAAGAACGAGACTGGTATCTCTTCGCTGGAGGAGCAGCGGGGGATTATTTTGAGTCGCATTGGTACCTTGGAGCAGGAGACAGAGCGCACAGAGGCCGCATTAGCCGCTTCAAGGGCCAAGGTAAAGGAGTTGCGGAGGACCCTACAACCAACATTGCTTGCCGAACAAGCAATTCTCTCGTCACTCGAGGCCAAAGTTGAGGCACAGAAGAGACAGTTGGTAGATGGACAAGCAGAACTAAAAGCTCTGAACGATAGTGAGGTCAGAATCACGCGCTTGATACGAGAGCTGGGCATACAGGAGGCTAACTACCGCAGATATTCCGAGAACCTGGAACAGGCCCGTATCGACCACGCTATGGAGGCTGATAAAATCTCGAACATCAGTGTGGTGCAGGCAGCTACATTGCCCATAAAGCCGATTCGACCACGAAAGTTACTCAACCTGGCTTTAGGGTTCTTCCTGGGCATTTTCGGCGCAATTGGACTCGCATTCTTCTCTGAATACCTGGACCACTCCATCAAGACAACTGAGGAGGCGGAAGAAAAACTGCAACTGCCGACCCTTGCCTCTATTCCTTCTATACAGCGTGTACGTGCTGACGGCGTTCCTGCTATGGCAAAGCAGGAAGGACAAGCCAAGAACGGTGGCAAAATTGCGGAGAAGCTGTTGCAGTGGAATATCCCTGCGAAAATCAGAGAACATTATGAGGTTGTTAGGGAGCGTCTGCTGCGGTCTAATGGCTCCGAGCCGCTGCCCGAACTTGCCGTTACAAAGGAAATAAGGGAACACTATGAGGCTTTCAGAGAACGAGTGTTGTTACGCTCCAATGGATCCACGGGGGCACCGTATGTACTTGCCGTTACAAGTTGTCGTCGCGGCGAAGGCGTCAGTACAATCGCCGCAAACCTTGCCGCTACACTCTCGCGGCATGATAATGGTCGTGTCCTGCTTGTGGATGCAAACATTGGCCACCCTTTAGTGCATCAAATTTTCGAAGCGAAGCTCTCGCCAGGACTGACCGATGTTCTTGCAAATGGGCAAAGTAATGACGATACCATACAGTCTTTGCCAGCACATAAACTTCATATCCTTTCTGCAGGCACCACGAATGAAAACCTATCAGAAATCTTCGATTCAGATGGATTCACCAAGCTGCTTACGTCAATAAAAAATCACTACCGTTTCGTGGTGATCGACGTTCCGGCTTTAAACGAGACGAGTTCGTCAGCTCGGCTGGCCGGCCTATGTGATGGTGTAGTTTTAGTAGTTGAAGCCGAGCAGTTGCGCTGGGAGGTTGCACAGAGGGCAAGGGAACAGTTGGTGAACTCGGATGCTAACATCCTTGGAGTTGTCCTCAATAAGAGGCGGTTCCATGTTCCAGCGTGGTTGTACCAGACATTATGACAGCCATTGTTAAGGAAAGAAGCCGAAACAAAGCGAAAATTCAAGGAGGAGGTTGAAAGATAGTTCTATTAAAGTTCTTTAATCCATTCGTCCGTCTGAGGCAGACAAGAGTTCTGCGTGGTATTCATGCAGCGGAACGATTTTGCGCCATACTTGAACAAGAGCGAGCTCGTTCTGATCGCAACGGACATCAATTCTCGCTGATAGCTTTCGACATGGGTAACCCAGAGGCCGACACCTCTCAGGCCCAACATTTAACACACGTCCTCACCGGCCGAATCCGTTCGACCGACAGCGCCGGATGGTTGGACAACCAACGCGTAGGTGTATTGCTGCCCTACACGTCTGCAGCTGATGCTTGGACGCTGGCCGACGATATCTGCCAAGCAATCGCTGCTAAGGCTTCACCGCCAGAGTGCACTGTCTACACCTACCCCTCAAGTTGGTTTTCCGACAGCAATGGGTATTCAGCCCAGCTTCATTTTGAGGATATATCATCAGAATGGAAGACAACAACATCGCCGGGTTTTTCAGCGTCTACAAAATATGCTGAAGGGGGAAACATCGACTTCGCTCCACGGCAGCTCGCGGCTAATAGGACACCGAACTTTGGGGCATTAGCGGAGGGGTTTGAACCGCTCTTCCTCCGTCCTCTACCCGCTTGGAAACGTGCTATGGACATAGTTGGTTCATCGCTTGGTCTCATTGTGTTTTCTCCTCTTATGCTTCTTACTTCTCTCGTCATTAAAATCGTATCACCCGGACCAGTGTTTTTCAAACAACAGAGAGTAGGATATATGGGGAAAATATTCCCCATGTGGAAATTTCGCACCATGAAGGTCAATGCTGACGCTTCGCTCCATCAACGGTATCTTGCCAAATTGATAAACAGTGTAACTCACAATGATGAAAATTTAGCGAAACCAATGACCAAGCTGGACAACGACTCGCGAATAATTTCATTCGGAAAAATACTGCGCCAAACGTACCTCGATGAGTTACCGCAGTTGATCAATGTGCTCCGTGGCGAGATGAGCTTGGTTGGGCCCCGCCCCCCTATTCCCTATGAGGTGGAAGAATACATGCGCTGGCATAAGGGGCGTGTCGCTACTGTTCCAGGAATGACGGGGCTGTGGCAGGTCAGCGGGAAAAACCGCCTTACTTTTAATGAGATGGTACGGCTGGACATTCAGTATTGGAGAAAAAAGTCCCCATGGTTAGAT
>JAUWWJ010000214.1 GCA_030616935.1 Planctomycetaceae bacterium | reverse complement strand
TTTTCACCAATTGTGACAAGGTCCATACTTCCCGCCAGCATCACTGGCACCACAACACACATACCAAGAGGAACTTCGTAACTCACCACTTGGGCAGCCTCTCGCATCGCGCCAAATAATGACCACTTAGAGGCTGAAGCGTACCCAGCTAAAATAACGCCAAACACCTCTAGACCGAGAACAGCCACCACAAAGAAAACACCAACATTAAGGCGCTGACCTACAACATCAAAAGCGAATGGCAAAGCAATAAATGCACAGAAGGACGCGCAAAAACTCACGTAAGGAGCTATGCGGAATAACAAGGCATCAGCGCCATCAGGCATCAAGTCTTCTTTTGCGAGCAGTTTAATACCGTCGGCCAAAGACTGTAACCAACCGAAACGCCCACCTGTCCTCGTTGGTCCTAAGCGATCTTGAATACGTGCAGCAATTTTTCTTTCAGCCCAAATGAAAACAAGTGCCCCCCCGGCAATCACATTGAGGATCAAGAAAGCTGACAGCCCTGCGATCGCAGTCCATGAAAGCCAAGGCGGGAGGCCGATCGTTTCGATTAAGAATTCAGCCATTTTGAGCAATCCACAGTGCGAACATTAACCAGTTACTTCAACAGTTTTCCTACACGGCAACACGTGCTGGACATTGTGAAATTTTGCACGAAGTCTGCACAAACCAGCGAATTCCCACAAGGGGCACACCCCTATCCGGGGCCTTACTTACCTACCTGTCAATCTCTCCCATAACGACATCAAGACTACCGATGACAGCGGGCACGTCAGCAATCAGGCAGCCACGGCAAAGTTCAGGTGAGACAGCCAAGTTTGAGAAAGCACTCGAACGGGCTCGAACCCGCCACGGGATCGAGGTTCCGTCACTTACGAGATAAAAACCCATTTGCCCCTTCGGACATTCTGTCTCGAGATACGCGTCACCCGCAGGCAGTTTTTCCGCCAACTTGAGTGGCTCTCCGAGTGGGCCCTTGCATTGCGAATAACGATCAATAGCTTGACGAACCAAGTCCATGGATTGCACAACTTCGAGCATCCGCACAAAAAATCGATGCCAGCAGTCACCCAAAACAGCATCTTGAGGAACCGCCGGATATTCATGATCTCGCGGGTAGTGACCATCTTTCATAACAGCGACTTCAAATGCATATCCGTCATACATTGCGGTGTAGATGCTCTCACCGTCTCGACGTAAATCAATATCAACTCCACTGCCTCGCAAGACAGGGCCCGTGCAACCATAGTCGATGGCCATCTCGGGGCTGAGCACACCTATGTTGGCAGTTCGCTTCACAAAAATAGCATTTGTCGTCAGCAGCGTGTGGTACTCGCGAATAACTGGCTCGAACTGGTCAAGAAAAGCTTCGCATCGTTGCAGCCAACCAGGGGGAAGATCTGCTGTCATGCCACCTACAGTTATGTAGCTGTACGTTAATCGTGCGCCACACACCTCCTCGAAAAGATCAAGCAGCTTTTCCCGTTCACGGAAAGCGTAAAGAAATGGACTGAACGTCCCGAGATCGAGCCCATACGCACCCATACCGACAAGATGGCTGGCAATCCGGTTGAGTTCTGTAATGAGAACCCGTAGATGCCTCGCTTTCTCACTGACTTGATACCGGAGCAACTTTTCGACGGTGAGTGCCCAGCCCAGGTTCATATTCATCGCAGCTAGATAATCCATACGATCCGTGTACGGAATCCACTGTCGAGCAGTGAGATTCTCACCAATCTTTTCAGCACACCGGTGCAGGTACCCTATGTGGGGTTCCATCTCCGATACAATCTCACCATCCGTGCGTAATACAAGCCGTAAAACACCATGTGTGCTGGGGTGCTGAGGCCCCATGTTGACCAACATCTCATCCGTACGGACGTCAAACTCAATGATTCTCTGATCTTCATCCAAAATTTGAGACATGGTTCCTATTACTTCCCAACTAAAAAGTTTTTCTAACGGCCTCGCATGCCGTGATATTCAAGAGGCATCTCATAGTCTTTCCTCAAGGGATGCCCATCCCAATCTTCCGGGCAAAGAATCCTACGCAAATCCGGGTGACCAAGAAATCGGATACCCGAAAGATCAAATACTTCCCGTTCGTGCCAATCTGCACCGCGCCAAACGCTCTCTACACTCGAGACTTCAGGCAACTGGCCCGGCTGATCATCCTTCCAGCGAGGTAGTTTCACTTTAAGAACGAGACTCGCCCGTGCCTTTGTGCTCCACAGGTGGTAGACAAGTTCAGTATGCGGCTCCCACTCTACCTTGGATGCTTTTTTTGGATCCGTTTCGAGCCAATCAATTGCTGTGATGCACTGCAGCCCGTCAAATCGAACCTCGCATGATTCTTTCAACCAGCGGCATGTTTCCAGCAATTTCTCCGGAGAGATTGCAAGCCATGGGTCAAGTGTTTCGAGTTCACGTCCGATGACAGCGCCCTCAACAGCAGCCTCAAGCTCGGAAACAAAGTCAGTGCCTCTCATTCAATTTCCTTTCATGCCTCGACTTCGGGGGCTTTGGCTCTTTGGTCAGCAACAGCTCGAACCCAGTCGAGGTCCCCTCGATACCAAACATATGCAAATCCAACGAGTAAAATCACATAGAAGGCTGACATGTCAACAAATGCTGTTCTCGCAAGCATTTGCCCACTTTTCTGAACGGCCCACTCAGACTCGGCCTGTCTTGCAGACTTCTCACCACGCTTTGAATCGATTTCAGCAGACTGCCGTGGCGAGGGCTTAAAAGATGGAACAACAGGTTTCATAAGACCTAATTCCTTGTACACACCAGCAACTTCCGGTGTGAGTGCCTGGCCATCCGCTGAAACGCTCACTACAGCAGGATCTGCTAGCTGGGTGGCCTTGCCAAAAACCGTGGCCCAGGGGAAAAAAAGTGCTACTTCAACATCAAAAATAATGAACAGAAGCGCGACAACGTAAAAGCGAAGGTCAAATTGAACGAAACTGGAACCTATCGTTGGCTCACCGCATTCATACACCTCAAGTTTTTCGGTATTAGGCAGTCGCGGACGAACAAGCCGACCTACTAAAAGGTTCACTGCAAGAAAAACACCACCCACAGCGACAAACAGTGCGATAAAACCAGCGATTAACACAGGGTCCAACATTAAAGTCTCAGGCCTCTATTTCTCTTTTGCGAATCAAAATGACGTGCAAATATTTGGGAACGATGACACAAGCCGACACGTTCATTTCCTCGGCTTATCAACACTCTATCTTTCTGCATGCTCAACAAGTTTAGGAATTTGGACCACCGTGAACCGGTTCGACAATGACTTTTGAAGCCGCGACTGCAGTCGGATTAATGGTCGAACGGCCCCACCCAACGTCTACCGGCAGCCTCGCAAAATCGACAATTGTCCCGTCCCGGCTGTAGCAACTCAAATCCAGAGTTGATCCCATGAAAATACAGTCAACCGGGCAAGGCTCCACGCAAAGTGCACAGAACATACATTTCGAATAATCGATTGTGAATCCAGTTACCTGAAAGCCTTTGCTTCCGGCGGGCTTTTCCTTGCCAATGTAAATACAGTCTACCGGGCATGCCTTGGCACATTGATCGCATGCAATACACGTCGTGAGATCAAAACGATGGAATCCACGGTATCGAGCAGCAACCGGTGCTGGAAGTTCTGGGTATTCAAAGTGCTCTGTAAACGCTCGTCTGTCGGGATTGAACGTGCTGCTGAAAATATTGAGAGTGACTCCCATGCCATGCAACACAGTTCCAATCGCCGTAAAGAGGTTGCGAAACCAACCGATCATGGTGAGCATCCATTGGGAAAAACAAGAGAGTTTAAAACAAAACCGAAAGTAGGCACATGACGATTCTTGCGATGCCACCCAAGGGCAGATCTTCAAGAAATCAAACCGAAGCACCTGTTATGTGAACGAAGCTGCCACAACATCTGTGAGTATAGGGCAGTGAAAAAAGACAACAAGCCGCAGGGACGAAGGTGGCTCATAACGGATATTCGTGCAGGCGGTAACTGGAGTCCAAATGAAACCGTTTTGCCTTCCTCTGCTTCGTACAAAGGCGTCAGCATTCCCAAAGGCTGCTTGCCCATTCATACCAACTGTCCATTTCTGAACCGATTTCTTCACCTCTGTTCCATGCCATATGATTTGAGCTACCTATGTCTGCCTAGCATATTTTGAGTCAATCTTGCTTAGCATACCCCCACAATGAGCGGCCCTCCTAGGGTCATGGGGCCCTCTGACAGGCCATTCAACGACAGAATCCTGGAAATCAGCCGATTTTTCTTGACCGAGAGCACAAAATACCTAAATTTTTAGATGGATTCACTGTTTCACAACCCCCGTTGTGGGTGGCCATCGGTTCACCCATGGAGTTCTTATGCTCGTATTATCTCGCAAGAAAG
>JAUWWJ010000470.1 GCA_030616935.1 Planctomycetaceae bacterium | reverse complement strand
CCCTGCGGTCAGGTTAGATGAATTTTCAGTCGGCTCGAGTAATCGGATGGCGTATGCAGCAGTTGAGCTAGCAGCGAGCCGTCTTGGTGAAATGTCTCCGGTGCTCGTGCATGGTCCAAGTGGTGTTGGAAAAAGCCATCTATTGGCAGGAATATGCCACCATGCTCGTCAATCCCGACCTGGCTTGGCTGTAGCCATGTTCTCAGCAGAGCAATTTACTACGAATTTCTTGCAAGCCCTGCATGGAAGTGGCCTGCCTGGCTTTCGGAGAAGTTGCCGAGCAGTTGATTTATTGGCTATCGACGATCTGCAATTCTTCGTTGGAAAGCGAGCGACCTTGCTTGAGTTGCAAAGTACGGTAGATACGCTTCACCGGGCTGGTAAGCAGATAGTATTTGCCAGTGATCGTGATATTGAAAGTCTCTCCGGTCTTGGAAGTGAGCTGACAGGCCGATTGCGCGGGGGAATGACGGCAGGAATCATGCCCCCGGATTACGAAGTGCGACGGGGTATCGTTTCTGGATTGGCCAAGAAGAGGGAAATCGATTTGCCGGCTGATGTCGTTGATTTTCTTGCCAACAGCCTTACCCGCCATGCCAGAGAGTTGATTGGTGGCATCAACAGGCTGGAGGCCGCAAGTCATATGCTGGGTGCTCCGGTGACCCTGGATTTAGCCAGAGAGGCTCTTGCTGACCTTGTCCGATCAAGTGCCCGAAGTCTACGTCTTGCTGACATAGAACACGCGGTATGTGCAGCATTTGGAATTTCCGAGGCCGACCTCAAGTCAACGCGTCGCTCACGAGCTGTTAATCATCCTCGAATGTTGGCCATGTTTCTTGCTCGTAAGCATACTGGTGCCGCCCTTGCTGATATCGGACGACATTTTGGTCGCCGAAGCCATTCTACGGTTCTTGCAGCTGAGAAAACCGTCCGTAAATGGATGACGGCTCAATCAAGTATTGTGCTTGCAGATGCGACGTGGGACGTTGATCAGGCGATTCGCCGTGTAGAGGACGTCTTGCGAGCCGGTTGAGGCAACCCCACTTCCGGTTTCTAGGTCTCCACGAATACTTATCACTTATTGTAATCGCGGGGAGTCGGAGACAAGTTGTTCTTTACGGCTCGCCTTGTAGCGAATACTCGATGCCGGTCCGTGAAATCCGACAACGCGTCTGTCGACGCTTACTGACCGTTTCAGTACGCAACCACGAACGATATCAAATGTAATTTGTCCCGACCAGATTCTCTCAAGGAGACGTGACTCTGTCTGGGTGTCGTGAATAGGTGTGAGGACCGTCGTGTCTACTTTGATGACGGCACGAACGTCATCGAGCTTCGATACCTGATACCGAAGTCGTGTTCTAACAGACTTTCGTGCCCCTTCTGGAAGGTCGACGACCACGGTATCAGGGACAGTCCAGATCGTCCCCACGGTCACTGGGTCATCGGGCAAGGGTACCACCATGAGGTCACCCGTATTTGAAGGAGGGCTTGGGAAGAAGTTTTTACGGTTCATTATCCGCCCACATGAGTCAATCGTTAGTTCAGAAAGAGGCTTACCGAGTCCAAGTTGTACTCCCCCATACCCTTCCGGTGGTGTTTCTGGACTGTCACTATCCCACCGCACTGTCTCAGTGCCACTCGTTCGTGTCATCATTTTGACGTGGTCGACTAAATGCTCGAGTGTCGCGGATCCATCCTGCTTCACATCAATTATTTTCCAGGACTTAATTGAATCAGTTGCAGTTTCAACATGCTGAGTGGTGCCATTAATGGTTGTCTCGGTAATCGCGCGATGAGAGACCTCTGCTGAAATGGTTTCCCCTTGGCTGAATTTATAGCGAAGGAGTTGTGAAGGTTTTTCTGGCAGAGATCCTTCTTGGGCATTCAGCTTTCCACCCCAAGTGAGTAGTCCTGCAAGGAAAATGAAAGCAACGTACTTCATGTCAGTTTTTTTCTTGTGCCGGGCGGGTGCGTCAAACTTCACGGCATTCAATTTCTGATGATGTGTTTTGAATGTCTCCTCCCCATGCCAATTTATCACGGAGAGTGGAGTAGTAACCATGTTGGTTTGTTTCAATGAGGCAAAATTTCGGTTTGGCGCGTGATATTCGGACTTTGTCCCCGGCTTTCAGTG
>JAUWWJ010000308.1 GCA_030616935.1 Planctomycetaceae bacterium | reverse complement strand
GTTTGGCAAGTACAATGTTGGCATGCCAGGATAACACGAGCATCGCCGTAAATGTGCCAATCATTGGGAAGTACGTGAGGGCAGTTCGCACAACTGCCAAAGGACTGTAGTGAAGGGAGGGTGCGTTTTCTGGCGACATGTGATGATGTGATGGCAAGGTTTAAACGTACTGTTTGTCGCGTCAAAAAGGTTTTATGGTGTCACACACTCGTGTGAAGACATCACTCTAGAGTCTTTTTCGTCTGGAACCACTGTCGGTTTTATAGAGTTTTTGAGCATCTAGTGATTTTTCCTAAATACTCTTGGGTGGGCTGATCCCCTCGTCTATGTCATTTTCCTGGTTTCTGCAGAGATGGTGCGGAGATTGCACAACGTGAATAGCAGAGTGTTTCTCCTGTTGACCAAAACTACCCAGGTTTTAAAAGTTGGGGTATTTCCTGCTAACATTTCCACAATCGATTATTCGTAAAAGTTGAAACAAGATTTATACGGAAGGAGCTGCTACGTGTCAGACAGTGATTCTTTGAAAGGGTCTACTGAGGCTATTGGTTCAGCGCTTGGGCGAATTCCAGGTGGTCTTTTTGTTGTCACGTGGCAAGAAGAGGCAGTTGATAAAACCATGCTGACGAGTTGGCTCATGCAAGCAGGATTCAATCCGCCAGCGATATCTATTGCTGTAGGAACTGGTCGACGGTTTCTTTCATCGGTTGGCGAGGGAGATTTTCGGTTTGTTGTAAATGTGCTTTCTGAAAATCAGCGAAGACTCCTTGGTAAATTTGGTAAACCACCAACAATAGAAGGCGAGCCATTTTCTGGCATCGACATTCGGAGATCTCCTTGCGGAGCCGGGATACTTCAGGATTCCGTAGGCTGGATGGAGTGTAAGGCAAGGCCTGTTTTTTTGTCGGCCGGCCCTGAGCAAAGTAGTGGAGACCATGCTATCGTCGTGGCTGACGTTCTTGCTGCAGGAATAGGTTCCGTAGATCAACCGATAGTGCATCTTCGGAAAAGTGGCTTACACTATTAACCCAAGCGAGTAGATCAGGGAGGGTGGGAAGCACTAACGTGTGATGACGTTGCGTGACGCCCGTTCTCAAATGGCCCGCATATAACTAACACCAAGCAAAGAAATGAAGAAGCCATGTCATTTGTTCTCTCACGATCCATGCGTACCCGTTGCCTTGTTTTTCTTTTGCTTGTCGGTTTTGGTCTCACTGGCTGCAATAAGCCGAATGTGAACTCACCAGCTAAGACACAAAGAACGGCAAAAGTCCCCCAGCGTTTTATCTTTATCACGAATGGCGACGATCCGTATTTCGATGTGTTGAATGCTGGGTTGCAAGCTGGAGCAGAAAAGTTCGCTCTTGCTGATAAAGGACTTGAAGTTGTGATGGAAAAAAATAATGCAACTGCTCAGGGGCAGATTGATCGGCTCAGGCAACTCGTCACACAAGCAGATGTAGCAGGAGTTGCTATTTCGGTCATTCAGGCAGAAAACGTTGCCATCGTTGAAGAGATGAAGCGGTTAACAGAAAAAGGTATTTCAGTAATCACTGTCGATGGAGATATTAATCAGAAGCTTTTTTCAGAAGGACGGCCTTACTATATAGGGACAGATAATTCGATCGCCGGGCGTCTGTTGGGGACAGCGGGGAGAAAGGTTTTGGAGTCTCGTGGCATTACTGAGGGTAGTTTTATCCAGTTCACGGGATTCACAGATAACGATAACGCCAGGGCCAGAATGAATGGTTGTCGTGAAGCAATCGGAGAAAACTACAGTGAAGTTGACCGGATGGCTGATTCATTTGACCATTCACGGGCCAGAGATAATGTACGCACGGCTCTTGTGAATCATCCGGATGTGAAAGCTTTGGTTGGGATATGGGCTTACAATGCGCCAGCAATCGCTGAAGTCGTAGCTGAACGCGGGATTCGTGACCGGGTTTCAATCTTTACGTTTGATGCAGCCGCTCAAGCTATTGAACATATGGCAAACGGCAACATCGACTGTATGATTGTGCAAAACCCTTTTGAAATGGGTGTTCAGACTGTTCGCCTCTTACTTGCAATGCAAGAAGGCCAGGATGCCGTCCTCACGAACATGTTTCCCGATTATGGTCAGCCTGGGGGAGATAAATTCACGACTGGCTTACGCCTTATTATTCCTGACGCTTGGGAGAATGATGAAGATGCACCTATCTCAAAAAAGGATTTAGAGTCTGCAGTTTCAGCCGGAACTCTTGAGGTCTTGTCCCTATCAGTCTTTCGGGAATGGTTGAAAAAATACGGGTTGTCGAGTTCCTGATTCTGCGGCTACCCACAGATGAAAGGTCTCTGAAAGGTTGCACTGATGAAATTATGGAGCTCATTTCCGCTTCATGCAGTGAGGAAATGGTGGCCATCAAATAATGAGTGGTCATTACTCGTGGCGATTGTGCTTGCAATTGCCTTTACAGCAATTGTTGATACAAATCACACCTATTTTTTTCGGCCCATGGAAAGCCTGCGTGATATAGCTCGTAATAGCGCAATGCTTGGAATTTTTTCACTGGGTGCCGCGGTTGTCATCATTGCCGGCGGGATTGATCTCTCGAGTGGTTCCATGATTGCATTGTCCGGGACTGTTTGTTCTGTGACTATGCTGGCGCTGGCACCTGCTGAAATGATGGCATTTAAGCCGGTCGGTTCGGCAGTGGTACTCATTGCAGTTCTGGCGAGTCTTCTGACAGGTTTTTTTGTTGGAACATTGCATACGTGGCTTATTACGGTTGTTCGTCTTCCGCCATTTATTGCGACACTTGCGACGCTTGTAGGTCTGCGGAGTTTTGCGAGGGCAGTCTGTGAAAGTAGTACAGCGGTTCTCACGCCTACTAAAAGTGCACTCATTAATGTTGCTGACCCGGCGTTCAAAGTAGTACGAGGAAATGTCTGGTTTTCAGTGGGCACGTTTCTTGTCTTGGCAATTTTCACATGGCTAATGCTTTCGCGAACGGTGCTTGGTCGTCATCTCAAGGCCCTCGGAGGTAACGAGCAAGCTGCCCGCCTTGCGGGTATACATACTGAAAATGTGAAATGGTTTGCGTATTGTTTCGGTGCAATGACAGCTGCCTTGGCGGGGCTTTTCTACATTGCAAATGAATCTGTTGCTGCTCCGGTCAATCAGGGAAGGGGGCATGAACTTAATGCTATTGCTGCTGCTGTTGTTGGTGGTTGTTCGCTCTCTGGTGGTGTGGGTACAGTTCAGGGAACGGTTCTTGGAGCCTTTTTTCTGCGAGTAGTGATCGATGCAGTCTCAAAAATTATCAAAACAGGTGCTGATGTCTATGAGGGATTAATTGTTGGCGTAGTAGTCGTTCTTGCGGTCACATTTGCTCAGGGTGTAAACGGCCTGCGGCATGATCGTCGTTTTCT
>JAUWWJ010000359.1 GCA_030616935.1 Planctomycetaceae bacterium | reverse complement strand
GTTAAAGGAAATCAGGAACACCAAAACAATCCCTGATCATCAAAGATCCTTAACTCATATAAAAATAAGGTTTATTGTCGTTCGAGTAGACAAAAAAGTCTTCAGTCATAGCGGCATTCCTGTCTGGTGAGCGAAGAATGAGAAAAGGCAAAAAAAAGTTTTTATTGAGATGTGGTGTTGGCTGTCTGATTGTGCTTGGCATTGCCCTGCCTGTTGGTTTTTTTGGATGGGTCTTGCCAGCTTTTTATATTGGTTCGGGCTATGTGGCAAAAGTTGTAGGGAGTGTGGTTTTCACAGCAGAAAGGCCATTTGAATCTGCTATCGGAGAAGATGTTGGGCCGTGGAACTTTTTTAGTATTGATATTGATAAAGACACCCAGTCTGTCACAGCGAGTGTGTGTGGTTTGGCCAAACAGACAGCACAGTACCAGCCTGGTTTGGGAGTGCACTTGATGCATGGTGAGCCGTTGCCGGAATTGGGGCAGAGGCCAAAAATGTCCAAGCCGACGGATTGGGGAGAGAAGCTTTGGCCTTTTGGTAGTGCCGTGGAATTGCCGTCAAACGGCGACGCGGTCAAAAAACTTTCCAAAGTCATCAACAAAGCTTTTAAAGAGCATGATCTACAGAATCCAGTCATGACTAGAGGAGTTGTCGTTATTCATGGTGGCAAACTGATTGCAGAGCATTACGGCACTGGCTTCGATTCAGAGACTCGAATGGCAGGATGGTCGATGACTAAAAGTATGACGAATGCGTTGATCGGCATTCTGGTTCATGAAGGGAAACTCCGTGTCACTGATCGGGCACGCGTGCCAGAGTGGTCCAGTCCAGATGATCCACGATTTCACCTAACCATCAACCATTTACTACACATGACTACTGGGTTGACCTTTGAAGAAACATATTCGAATATTTTTGGTGATGTGACCAAGATGCTCTTTGTAGAACGAAATGCTGGTGCCTATGCAGCATCGAAAAGCCTTATTCGTCCGATTGATAAGCGCTGGTCCTATTCGAGTGGGACAACAAACATTCTTTCCTCCATCATTCGCCGTGCGGTTGGGGAGAGTAATTGCTGGGAGTTTCCTTCGAATGAGCTTTTCAAACCAATCGGCATGTATTCTGCAATCATTGAGCCAGATGCATCGGGTACATTTGTGGGTTCATCTTTTGGTTGGGCGACGGCTCGTGATTGGGCACGCTTTGGGCAACTGTTTCTGAATGATGGTGTCTGGAATGGCAAGCGATTACTGCCAAAGGGTTGGGTGAAATATTCGGTGACACCAACGGCTGCAGCAAAAGGACGCTACGCTGCACACTGGTGGACGAACGATCCTTACGGAAAGTATCCAGATAAGCAGCCTCTGCCTGACTGTCCTCGTGATACATTTTTCGCCAGTGGATTTCATGGCCAGCGAGTTTTTGTTGTACCTTCTCGAGATGCTGTTGTCGTGCGTCTTGGCTTAACGCGCAAGCGAGGGACATTTGACTTCAATGCATTCTTACGCGATGTCTTGCAGGCACTGCCTCGATGAAATTTGTATACCTTTCAATTCCACCATAAAAGATGAATTGCGGGCTGAAGTTAAATTCAAATCTGACAAAAGCCAAAAGAGGGTGAAACGTAAGTTACAAATTATTTGAAATTGCGACTGAATGATTTATTTTTTACCACACGGTATGCATTTGTGAGCAGTAACAAAAGGAATAAATCATGATAGATGAGTTATTCTGGATTCTATTTCGCCCTCTCATGTTTTTCCAAACGCAATGGCTTTCATTCTTTGCTGGAATTCTCTGGGGATACCTTTTAAGAAAATCTGGTGGGACATCTCGCATACAACTCCTTGGACTCGCTTCCCTTCTATGCCTGCAAATGTCCTGCAACGGCATCCTTATCTCGCGCATGCATTGCGGGCAAATCTTTAATGCGGGGCTTCAGACCGCTGGGGGAGTCTCTCTTTTTGCCATTGGCGCAATGATGAGTCGGATTCTTCTTCAAGCTTATTCGCTCAAACGTCTTACAGTTTTATCTTTCCTGAATGGTGTTGTTCTTTTTGGCTGGCAAATGGTTATGACAATGGAATACCTCAGCGAGGAGGATTTCCTATTCTTTTTACTGCCGTGTTTTCTCCTTTTTTTGATAACTGCAATCATTCAATTAGGTGCGCTCATTAGTAAAAAAGTAAAACAACAACCCACGAAGCCAAAAGAACAATTCCTAAGGTTTATTTTGGTTGCTTCGGTACATCTTATTTTCTCGACCATCGCCACTTTTGTTACCACCGTTGCATTTGACTGCGGCATCTAAAGCACATCAGGCCTTCCCAGAGATTTAAGAAGCATCAGACTGGGACGAGGCTCTTTCGATATCTGAAGTCTGGGCCGGTTGAGCAGGAAGAGGATGGCAGCGTCTATGAATGCACGAAAGCGAATCTGAAGAAGCTCAAAGCAGTAGTCGTATTTTATAAACTACGATCCATCTACTAGCGATTTGAGATTGATCGAAATCGCTTATGGTTTTTTTACAGCCGGAATGAAAACAACAGCATCAGCAACAACATAGCCATCTGTTCCCGCGGTTGTAATTTCAATAACCCCCGATCCCTTGAAATCGTAGGTACCGAGTGACACAAACAAATTGTCTATCGGTGGAGTGGCTTTTTGATTGACATGTCGTATTTCCTTTCCGTGAGCATGGTAGAGCACGACGGGGACATTTGATGCACGGTTTGCGTTATCTGTATAGGCAAGCCGTACCTCATAGGATCCAGGCTTGAGCGTTGCAGAGAACCGTATAGAGTTCTGGCCTTTCATGCTGTTGGCATCATGCCGATAGCCATGTTCGATATATGGACCGATGGTAGTAGATCTGATCCAGTTGCCTTGAGATTGAGCCGACTGATCGTCGATCACCGTTCCGATAATATCGGTGGATGAAAGAGACTGTTTCGAATCTCTTTTTTGCGTTGTGTGTTCAAGAACTTGTCCG
>JAUWWJ010000339.1 GCA_030616935.1 Planctomycetaceae bacterium | reverse complement strand
GTAACTTCTTTGGCAATAAATGTCACAAGCCTTTGGGCACGTGCAAGAAACCCTTTTACTTGGAAAGTAGCCTGTCTTATGAAGTCATGGATCTATCTGACATTTGCTATTTTAGCTGAGGTTGTTGGTACGAGTTGCCTCAAGGCATCACAGGGTTTCACGAAGCCGCTGCCCTCACTTGTTGTTGTTGCAGGTTATGGGCTGGCGTTCTATTTATTGTCGTTGACGCTCGAAACAATTCCTGTTGGGGTTGGCTATGCAGTCTGGTCCGGAGTTGGCCTCGTTCTTATTACGCTTGTAGGATGGCTTTTGTATGGCCAAACACTTGATGTACCGGCAGTTTTAGGAATGGGGTGTATTGTTGTCGGCGTTCTCATACTCAATTTATTTTCGAGGGCTTCGGTGCATTAAGAGGTCGGTCAGGCTTCTTTGAGAGTCGTTTTCGCTGTCATCTATTTTTTATAGAGTTCGTGTGTCACAGGGTTCAAGCTTTCCTCCTCTTCTTTCATCCGAAAGTACTTTCATGCAGAAATTCATTCCATTTATTTTTTTTATTATCGGCACTGTGGTGTGCGGAAGCCCTGTTCATGCAGACCAATTTCGGCCACCAAACATTGTCGTAATACTTGCTGATGATGCTGGCTGGGGTGACTTCTCCTGCATCGGAAACAAAACAATCTCAACACCGGCGGTTGACTCTCTGGCTCGTGACGGAGCATTACTCGAGCAGTTTTTTGTGCAGCCGGTCTGTGCTCCAACACGGGCTGAGTTTCTCACAGGACGGTATCATGATCGAAGTGGTGTTCGTGGTGTAACACGAGGGGAAGAGCGGATGTCCCCTGAAGAGCAAACGATTGCTGATGTTTTCAAAAAGGCTGGGTACGTTACAGGTTGTTTTGGCAAATGGCACAATGGCACTCAGTGGCCGTACCATCCTTTGGCACGTGGGTTCGATACCTTCTACGGTTTCACAGAAGGGCATTGGGGTGATTATTTCAATCCGCCCATGCAGCACAATACGATCTTTCAAGAGGGTGAGGGATACATCACAGATGACATCACCACAAAGGCAATCGGATTTTTTAGTGATCACGTGAAGCATTCGGCTTCCAAGCCTGTGCTCTGCTACGTCGCATTCAACACGCCCCATTCGCCAATGTGTGTTCCTGATGCAGACTGGAGTCGATTTGCGGAGCGTCCTCTCCGGCAGAGAGGGCCAGACATTAAGAAAGAAGACCCAGTTTTTACGCGTGCTGCTTTGGCAATGGTCGAGAACCTGGATGAAAATGTCGGCCGCATCCTGGCGGCAATTGATACAGCAGGAGTATCACGTGAAACCATTATTGTCTTCTTTTCAGATAACGGACCAAATAGTTTGCGCTGGTGTGGAGGCATGCGAGGCAAAAAAGGATCAACGGACGATGGTGGTACCAGAAGTATTTGCTGCATCAGATACCCAGGTCAGATTGCCTCCGGTGTGCGGGTTCCTCAGATCACCGGAGCAATTGATTTGTTGCCGACGCTTGCGGGTCTTACTGGTGTGCAGTTGAATTCCCCAAAACCACTTGATGGAATCGATCTGACAGCAATTCTTAAAAAAGAGACAGAAGAGAAATCAAAGTCACAGAAACTTGGCGTAAAGCTTGCTAAGAGGCATATTGTTGCTTCTCAACGAGGGCGAATAAGCATACGCACACAGCGTTTTCGCCTTGATGATAAAGGACATCTCTACGATATGCTCACTGACATTGGTCAGAAACGAGACATCTCTATTAAGCATCCTGAGGAAAGAGAACGACTAAAAATAATCGCTGATGATTGGCAGAAAGATATCCTTGACCATATGCCGCAGCCAGACGTCGAGCGTTTTCCTGTAGGGTATGCCGGTGCACCTTTGACCGAACTTCCAGCGAGGGACGGGCATGGTGAAGGGGGTGTCGTACATAGTGGGCGCGCACCAAATTGTTCATTCTTTACAGACTGGAAGAACACAGAGGACTCGCTGGTATGGGATGTGGATGTCCTCATTGCAGGTACCTATGCTGCAAAAATCTGGTACACATGTCCTGCGAAAGACGTGGGTTCGACCATCCAGCTTTCCTGCGGTGAAAGCCGAATTACGACGAGAGTGACTCCGGCGTGGGATCCACCGCTGAACACTGGTGAAGACCGTGCTGATCGTGGCAGTGAAAGTTATGCAAAGCCGTTTCACGTGCTCTCTCTTGGTGACATAAAGCTCGAAGTAGGCAAGACTCAGTTGCGGCTTACGGCCCTTCATGTGCCAGGAGCATCTGTTGCAGATGTTCGCAGAATAGTTCTGTATCCAGTTGTGGATTAGTGCATACAGTTGCCTGATTGGGCTTGCTGCAACTACGAGGCTCACTGATTTACCACTGATTCAAGCTGCCCATGCATGTGCACTAATGTCTGGTAACGCTTGAAGACGCCGTTGAGTATCGCTACGGATTCGTTATGGGGAGTAAATCGGGTTGGTGTGCCTGTCTTTTGGGTTTCGAGAAACTGCTTCCAGTCCGTTGCGCGACCAGCCAGTGATTCGGAACGAAATTTTGCCATCAAAGTTGCTCCCCACGCGGTTCCCTCGTCACCTCCATCAAAGATTGTCACTGGAGTATTGAATGAATCAGCAACGAGTTGTCCCAGTTCAGGTGTTTTCACAAGTCCACCAGACAAAATAATCTCGGTTCGTGGATATCCTTGTTCATCGAGCTGAGTGCTCCCAAGCCGCAAATTGAAGATTGTAGCAAGCAGCATGGCTTTTACCGCATTGCCAGGGGTGGCCGTCTCATTATTGAGTCCAATCACCATGGCGGTACCACCTTGGGAAACACCCAGTCCTGGTTCATCGTCCATGAATGGCAGTGCCAGAAGACCACCACAGTCAGCTTCAGCGGCAAGAACCTGTGGCATAATCGCGGAGAAGTCGCCCCCAAAAAGGCTGACTGCCATATTCATGGCCGTTGTTCCGTTTCGAAGCCAGACCATGTTGATGGGGCGGCCGTCTGGTGCACAGAAATGATCGATAGGAACTGAAATTCCATCGAACGCCCGATCACCAACTGAGTTGGCAACAACACTCGTACCGAAACTCATTGACACCTGACCAGGAGTTGCGATCAATGAGCCAGCGAGTGCCGCCGGTTGATCTCCTTCAGC
>JAUWWJ010000255.1 GCA_030616935.1 Planctomycetaceae bacterium | reverse complement strand
CTGTTGCCCAATAAACTTTTCTCCGTGTTTTAAGACCTGCGACTCCTGCCGGGGGTACTACCTTCTCAAGGGGTATAGCGGTTTTTTGCGATTTGTATCCGCTGGATACAGATATGGATACAGAACCGCTCAACTGACTATCCCAATCCCCGCTCAAGATGGGGTCGCCTCCTTCTTTTGCACCACTAGCGACTTTCATACCACTAAACCACAAACCATTCTGTTTTATAAAAACACCCACTAATAAAATCCCACCATCGCAACACTCTCATCTGATGCGTTCGGCAAAGGAGAAGAATATGAATAAACAAACTATTACTACGATTCTTACATTGATTGTTTGCTTCAGCGTTTTCGTGCAGGAAGTGAAAGGTAAAGACTGGACTGAAGGAGAGTGGAAAAAGGAAAAGGGTAAGTACGGCTGGGTCTTTCCACATATTGACAAGAATGCAGACGGCAAGGTGACTGCTGCGGAATATGAAGCGTTTCAAAAATATAAGAAGAAACATCCGAACTGGGAGATGGAACTCAAACCGCATGCAAAACCGGAAAAAAAGAAGCCAACACCCAAGAAAGGTGGCTCTGGAACTCCCGCCTGGGTAGGGGATCGATTCTCCACTGACATTCCGGAGTATAAGGCAGATCAACCCCTGGAATTGCTCTCGCCTGAGGTTGAGCTGGCCATTATGAAAAAGCTCCATGCCTATGACAAAATCATGAACATCCAATTACTGCCGTCAAACGCCCGCGAGGACGAGCAGGCTGATGATGTTACCGGCGAATGGCTCATTTTCACGACCATGACCCACGGCCAGGGTATGCATAAGCTAATACTCAAACAGCAAGGAGAGGATATTAGCTGCGCCTTTGAGAAATTAATCTATGGCCCTTACCCGTGGATCGACTCCGGAGTGTTGGATCGACTTCCCCTTGCAGATTCCGGAAAGTTGAGAGGGAATTTTGCCGGACGATTTATAAAATCCGAATCCAAGCACAATCTGTTCTACCTGCATCGCACGAATTCCGAAGGAACTTTTGAAGCCATCTTTTCCGCAGTCCTCAGCGTCGACGGACAGACGGCGACCGGGACGCTGGTAAACACAAGCGGGATGCATGGGATGATGCTGATGGTCAGACGCGAAGCCTTGAGCCGTTACAAGCACCTGTTGGAATCAGACACCGCTCAGCAAACGGAACTGGCCGGCACGAAGCCTCCCTTAGGAGCTAGTGTCGATGACATGCCGAAAGGTGTTAAAGCACTGGAAGCAGCCCTCAACGAAGAGCGAATGGCGCAGGCAGTCGAAATGTTTGAAAAACTGGACAAGAACAAAGACGGAAAAATTACCGATCAGGAAGTGCCGCCGGCACAATTTCAAAAGAATGCATGGGTACAAGCCAATCTTAACGGTGACATGATCTTGACCTGGGAAGAAGAACTGATCTGGCAGTACAACTTTCAGAGGAAGAAAGCAAAACAAAAGTAACGGGGACTGAGAGGTGCCGAACCGAAAGCCCACAATTAATCTCTAGTGGATACGAAATGGATACAGGCATTGGTGGTAAAGTTTGGGCATAGATGGTTGTTACAGAATGATTTGGTTTGTTTTTTAGATCCTTTGCCCAACGCTGCCCGATGATGCCCACCATTGACTACCGATTAAAAATAGTGAAAAAGTAGGTGCGAATCCTGCCGGGGGTACTTCGTTTCCCACACGTGATGGTGATTTTCGCCAAAAGCACACATGTGTGTGCAAAATGTGTGCAAATGGTTTGTGTTGGATTCGCTGTTTTTGGTGCTTACTTTATAAAACAAGTGCGAAACACAATATCTTGTTTGAGTGAGTGACTGATTCACTACACTTAGAAAAGTTCCGCGAAGGTTTTAATCCTGCCGGGGGTATTAGTTAGCCTTGTTTTATATGGGTTTACGAACATTGGCCCAAAATTGGGCCGGTTCTGGGCCATCGCTCTGTAATTCAGTGAACCCAAACACCGCTTGAATTTAAGCCATTTGCCAATATTGAGGCTGAGCTTTTTGCCACAACGAATGGTCAGGATTTATGAACTTCAGATTAGTGTGTATGGGCTGTGATCATTTCCGTTACGTCCACCAGAGAATGGTCATCTGTGTCCTGATCCTGGTGATGGCCTGTGGGTTTTCGGCATCTAGTTCTGCGGTTGAGCCCATTGTTGGGCAGTTAGGCCAGGGGAAAGCGTGGGAGACGCCCTACTACATTATTGATTCCGATGTGGATGGACCAATAGTCGCGGTCACTGGTGGTATTCACGGCAATGAACCTTCGGGCGCACGTGCAGCTGAACAGATTCGTCATTGGCCGATTGAACGTGGCAAACTGATTGTGGTGCCACGTGTAAATACTGCAGCACTGGAACTCAATCAAAGGCGGATTCCTCATGCACCAAAAGGACAAGAGGATCTCAACCGAAATTTTCCATCCGCCAGAGAAGACCAGCCTCGCGGTGCTATCGCAACTGCGCTTTGGGAACTTCTTGCCCTGCAGCGGCCTGACTGGATCTTTGATCTTCATGAAGGGTATGAGTTCAATATTTCCCATCAGCCAAAGCCAGGAAAAGACAAGTCTGTCGGTTCAAGCATCATTTTTGATCAAACCCAGACTGTTGGACCACTTGTGGAACAGATGCTTGCTGCCGTGAACAGCACGGTCACTGATCAAGACCGTCGTTTTGTCTTACGGGGCAGAGGTCCCAAGAAGACTACCTTGGCAAGTGCGGCAATTCATGCATTGGGTGCAAAGGGAATGACGCTCGAGACGACCTTTCAGTTCCAGCGACTTCCAGTTCGAACGCGTCAGCACCGCACGATGATGAACGTAGCACTCAACCATATTGGCATGATTACGTCAGATTATGTTGACGTGTTGACACCATCGAGAGAGACGCGTGATCGGCATCTGTGCGTTGCGTTGTATGACGATGAAGGCGGGTCAAGTCGAGGAGTGACAAATCTAACACATGTATTTGACACGGCAGACGACATGACAGTCGTCCATCTCGGCGCTGCCGAGATGCGATCGGAAGTCCTTGCCCAATTTGATGCTGTCGTCTTTGGTGGTGGTAGTGGTTCCAAAGAGGCGGCTGCAATCGGTGCCGTTGGGGCTGAAGCTGTGCAACGATTTGTTCAAGAGGGAGGGGGGTATGTTGGTGTGTGTGCTGGAGCATTCCTATGCTCATCGCACTATCCTTGGTCATTGAATTTGATTGACACCCATGTTTTCACCGGATCACAGCATGTTGAGGGGCTTGGCCCAAAACAGATGTGGTACCGGGGGCCGGCGAGCAGCCAAACGATTGAACTGACAAACGAAGGTCAAGTGTTTTTTCCAGATATTCCTCAAACCGTAAGCGTTCGGTATCAAAATGGTCCAATTGTTTCGCCACGGTTGTTTCCCGGACTGAAGCCATACCGGGTGCTAGCCTGGTTCAGATCAGAGATCGTACGGTATCCCCCTCAAAAGGATACGATGCGAGATACGCCAGCGATTGTTTATGGGCGCTATGGAAAAGGCCGTGTCATGTCGATTAGCCCACACCCAGAAGGAACAGAAGGACTTGAGTCAATGCTGGCTGAGGCAGTGCGATCGGTGGTGAGGACGAACCCCTAGCCACGGATCGTTGTCTGCCGATGGTTCAGCTGTATCGAGCCCACGTAGTAAGGTATGGGGCAAACTGTTACTCTCACTGGGCCATTTCTGGGCCGTCAACTTTGGTAGGGTTTGGGCAACTGTGGATGTTACAGAATAAGTGTGGTTGTTTTGTTGGTGGATTGCCCAACGATGACCAACGATGACCAGACTTGACCAAAGTAAAAACAACGAAAAAAATTAGGTTCTGATTCTGCCGGGGGTACTTCGTTTTGCCTGAAGCACAGGTGAAACGCAATTCTCCGCAAATTTTTGCGGGTATTTTGCTGGGCCATAGTAGGCGGAGTCAGGCCAAAATT
>JAUWWJ010000524.1 GCA_030616935.1 Planctomycetaceae bacterium | reverse complement strand
TCTTAGCAGCATCGGCTTCCCAAAGATGAATCGTGCCGTCTTCGGACGCTGTTGCAAGTACAATCCCGTCTGCTCGCCAGTCAATCGCAGTGACACCAGCTTTTTGACCTTTGAGATCGCCCCAATGACGGGCACCAAAAGATTCCCATAAAAAAAGATTACCTGCCCGATCACCTGTCGCAAGTAGCACGCTGTCAGGAGAAAAAGCCACACTGGTTATCCAGTCCGTGTGTTTTGTTATTTCACTTTCGACAGCACCATTTGATGTCTGAAGAAGACGTACAACCTTCGCTGACCCTCCCAAAGCAACCAGGCGTTGATCAGCAGACAGATCCGCAGCCAATACCTCGTCAAACTCATCGCCGAGTTCCATTACTCGCTGAGCACTGGCTACATCCCAAATCACCACGCGACCACTTTTGGCTGCAATACCTCCTCCCGAAAGAAGAAGTTTTGCACTCCGAGAAAAACGAAGGTTCGTACACTCGCCCTCAGGAAAAGGCAGCACACCAATACATTCACGTGTTCGTGGCTGAAACAATAAAACTTGCTGGCTACTTCCAACTGCCACAAGATCACCATGAGGCGAGGCATCGATCGACCGAATCGTTGTTGGCCGCAATCCGTGGAAACATGGCTCGAGTGGCAAGCGAGGTGGCATAATCGGTGGGCCGCTAGGCTTCACAATTGAACCTGAATCAAGAGCGAGCGAAGAACTTGCCTTCTGAGCAACAGGCTTTGCCCCGTCCCTCTCAATAATTCCACCAGCTATCCATTCTTTTATCACCTTCAACATCGCATCAGGAATACGGTCGGCATCGGGTGGCATCGTTGGCTCTGATTCGTGACTGACAACCTGCCATAGATAGGATCCATCAGCATCTCCACCAGCAACGACATCACCCGAATTACCGCCGGCCATCATTTGCTGGTAGCTTGTGAGATCAAGTCCACCGGCCTTCCTGTCGGCGTTGTGACAACTGCAGCACTTCTCACGAAAAACTGGCAACACATCATCTTCATATGTTGGCGGCTTACCATCCACCGTTACCGGCGATACCACAAAGAGAATTACACAAAGTACAGCAGACAATAGCCGCCATGTGTTTAAACAGTAAATATCCTGCCGCCAAAATTTTTTTATTGGATTGAAATATCTTTTCATTGCGTACACGTTGCCGAATCATCTATACGTGAAACGAAACATGTCGTTAGCAACTAATGGTTGAATATAAATTCCGGTGAGTTTAAAAGTGCCCAGAAAACATCTTCGAGAGCCTGCTTGCGTTCTGAACCATTCTGAACAGTCGCAAGTGTTTCCACTCGCTCTCGCTCCTGAGGAGATCTTCCGTAACAACGCACAAAGAGTTCATCAATTATCTCAGTATCAGGGCGTCCTTCTTTTATCCAGCGATCAATGACGCCTCCCTGCTGAATTCTCTGATTCCCAACATCTCCATTCAGAAGATGCAGTGCCTGCGACAGGCTTGGATCCATACTCACTGCACAC
>JAUWWJ010000119.1 GCA_030616935.1 Planctomycetaceae bacterium | reverse complement strand
TAGCAGAGCAGCTTTTTAGAGTTCCCTCGATGACGACATGATCATCTGAATCTAAGAGTCGATATGCTTCGGACTGGACATGCTGCTGTATTCGCCAGTTGCTGACGACTCGTACATCCGACCACTGCAAGGCATCAGTCGCGGCCGTGAAGTCATCAAAAATTTTGCTGACCCAGTGTTTTTCAGTATTATCTGTGGTGACCGATTCTGTACCAGTAACCTGCGGGATCGCAATGATGAGAAAGTATGACGAGAAGACACTCAGTTGCAGTACAGGGAATATTTTTAGAAAGACGCTATTTCTTAGAGATATTCGTGCCATTCTTTACTTTCTAGCTCAGCGACTACTTTGCGAATATGCTCCTCGTGCGATCTGTCAGCAACCAAGGTGGCATCATCAGTGTGTACTAGAAGAGTATTCTCTAGACCCAAAGTGACAATGAGGTGGTCGTCGCAGGTGTGCACAAGGACGTTCTTTGAATCGATTCCCAAGTGACGACCAACAACAGTATTCCCATTTTCGTCTTGCCCTCGTTGCCGAGCGACAGCAGACCAGCCGCCGAGATCATCCCACGTAAACGGTGCTTCAATTACAGCGACTTCCGTAGCGTGTTCGAGCACAGCGTAGTCAATCGAAACACCTTTTATTGCTGCAAATTCCTCTGAAAAGACCTCATTGCGTTGAGGGGTTTCCCAGTTGTCCGCGATACGTCTTAAGTGATCCAAGCACGCTGGTTGATGTTCCGAAAGCGATTCAATGATTGTCTTTGCCCGCCAGACAAAGATTCCGGCATTCCAGAGAAAATTGCCGGCGTTAAGATATTCTTTCGCTACATCTACAGGCGGCTTCTCCCGAAATTGAGCAACACAGTGAACCGGCGCATCATCTTTTTTGTGCGGTAGGGCCTCTCCCTGTTGAATGTATCCATAGCTGGACGATGGAGTCGATGGACGAATCCCAAACGTGACAAGTCGATCCGGGCTTTGATTGACGAGATCATTTGCCTGCAGCAGAGCTTTCTGGAAGGATTCAGTTGGATCAATCACATGATCGCTGGGCATGACTGCCATCGTTGCGTCAGCATCTTGTTGAAGTACAAGCAAGGCAGCAAGTCCGATACACGGCGCGGTGTCTCGTTTACAGGGTTCACCAACAATTGCAGTTGGCGGAAGCTCGGGTAACTGTCTTTGGACAGCTTCTGTAAGCCGCATGTTGGTGACAATGAGGGTTCGCTCCGGGGGGACGAGCCCTTGAAGCCTCCCTACGGTGTCTTGAAGAAGTGTTTCTGAGCCTGCAAGCGGCAGCAATTGTTTTGGTAGTTTTGCACGGCTTGATGGCCAGAAACGGGTGCCTGATCCGCCCGCCATAATTATTGCGTGAAGCATAAAAATATTCTCCGAAGAGGGGTGAGTTCTGGAAATCCTCAGATTGCCCGAATAATGTGCCGGCCGTCAATGCGGTTTTTTGGAAAAACACCAGACGTTGCAATGAGTCGTAGATCTTCGTCATCAAAAACTGATGCAGCGTCGAGTTCTACGTGCGCGCCTGATGCGACGATGATACCAGCTTGCTCAAGATGCCGGATGGCATACGCGTTGAGCGCTTGCCGAACTGTTTCGGGTGAGTCTTTGGAAGCACCAGATGGATTTTTTAGCGGCGCAAAACCTTCTGCCGGATCAATCTCCACGACAGTCACACTGTCTGCTAAGGGCATCAAGTCAAATATAAATCGTTCGAACTTGAAAGCATTTGGTGCCGATGGCTGAATGAAGCGACCATGCTCATTGATGAAAGGAACTTTTTTATGAGCGATGTGGAACGGAAGACTTGCTTGGGATGAAGCAACATCTTCTAAAAAATGTGTTTCGAATGCGTGGATTCCAATACTACCTGCAAAGAATCGTAACCTTCCGTCCGGAAGCCGCTCTGCAGCGATGGGCTGAGGTAGGTCACTATATTCAATGATTCTTGTTACTCCACCAGATTCAGTCACAACGCCAACCCGCTCCTCAGGATCAATCTTTAGAATAACCTGTGTTGAAAGTGAAGAACCAGAGAGCAGATGGTAGCCAAGAAATTCTGGATCAAGTGGCTTTGCAAGGGGGTTGTCTACTTGGAAACTTACAAGTGTGCGGCAATCCTGCTGACGAAACCAATCAAGACCACCACTTTCGATAAGCGCCTGCAACATCCCACCATGGCCATCTGGTGCAACTGCAACATGGTCACATGCATCAAGTAGAAGGCTGCCGGTCGTCGCATCAACTGCAGGTAGATTGCCTTGGCAGAAAAAAAAGATTTGATCGGCATCGAGGCCACAAAATTTTGCCTCGGCGAGAAATTTACGGGTTGCCGTGTCTGTGGAAGCACTTGTCATAATGCCTAGGGGGATACGGCTTCCAAATCGCTTCTTAATCGCACTGAGTTGTCCAAGGAGCACATCAAAAAGAGTTGCTTCCGATACTGTTGCAATAGGAAACGTTCCTTTTGGTTCGTTGAACCCAAGTCGAGTGCCCTGGCCGCCTGCCATCAAGATTGCACCTACCTGGGCGGTGCGTAGGCATTCATGCCCTCGCCTCAGAGCGTCTGATGTTGCCGTATCCTGCTCTCCACGTTTTTGGCAACGTGGCGTCGCAATGTTTTCAAAACCTTTGGGTTTTATGATGCTTTTCTTCTCATGGCGGGCCTCGACTAGTTTTTTGCAAGCAGCAACCTCGCTCCAATCGATTGCCATGAGTTGGGATTGCAGACCGTTGCGTTCTTCTTCGGAGAGTTGATCCCAGTAGGCAAGGAGATGCTGTTCCCCGTGCGGTTCTAATAGATCGAGAAGCGTAGTTGGTGCTGGCATATGTGGTGTCGTGCGATTGAAATGGATGCTGGATTAAAAGCCACGAACCCAATTCCACAGGAAGAAGCAGAGCAGGGGGAAAAGGATGAAAATAAGACCATACGTGAAAAGTGTAGTCCAGATGTGCTCGGGCCAACGCGCCATGTTCAGTGCATGCCTTGGTTGTGATGTGATTATGAAATATTTGATTCTAACGGCTTGTTCACACTTAGAAAAACAGGGATAGAGGTTCCCTCATCAATTGGTTCTTCAACTCGGCATTCGATGCGAACACCCCATGGTAGTATTTCTGCCGCCGTGACTGAAACTTCTAGGGCGTCATAGTCGGTAGTAACCTCAACGATGGGGATGGTCTGGAATGCAGGGCAGAATCCAACATGGCCTGTCGTCAAGCGGGTTCCAGCAGAGAAAGCAATCATGAGTTGGCCGCGTAGGTATTCGGTCCCGTCTGGCAATTTATATCGTTCTTGCCAGTGGAGTAATGTGTCCTTGGGTCCTGATTGATGCCTTGTCGTTGGCCGGAAAATCGCCTGCTCGGTCAAAAATTTTTCGAGTGGAACTAACTGTTTGGCATCCGTATTTTCGAGATTGAATATCTTCCACCGTGGCAAAGCGTAGTTTTTTTCACTGGTAAACAGATTCGATTCGGCTTGTTTGAATCGGAAAATGTTGAGCATGTTCTTGTGAAAAGTTTGTTGTAATTTGGTCACTGCCGTCCAGTATGGAGTCAATGGCATGCGGGTCAGTTCTCTATCGCATGAACGGTGAGATGGCAGGAATGCAAGAGTCCCCACAAGAGCAATCGTTACGAACGTGGTAGAAGTAAGGAGAGGGAGCCAAATTCCGAGCGTTAGGAGTGCAAGGAGAACGCCGCAACGAGTCGTTGTCACCAACCACCGCAAGGTAGGGCTCAATTTTGGCCCTGCGTTGCTTGCAGTGGCTATGAGACCACTCCCAACGAGGGCTACGAGGAGTAGCACAGAAATGGATGGTTGGGATGTGAGTCCGCCGGCTATACGGCGGGAAAGAATAATAATCGCAATGAAAAACGATGTGCCAGCAGCAAGATAGCTTACAGCGTTGGTTGCGAACTGCAGGAAGTCGGGGTACGAACTCTCACCTGTCGCAAATCTATCCGATCGTACGTCTTGTGAGGCAGGAAGCATGAATGCATCTCTGATTTATGAACGATTCGTGGATTCTTCTCCCTTAGACGCCAATGACTCACTCAAAAGCAGTGTCGATGTCAGGTGTTATCTGCATGCACGTAAACAACGAGCAGTACTGCTTCCGTTCGTGAGTATCGTTTTCTAACGGGACTGCACGCCTCAGCTTGCTGCAGCTGTCGAGGAAGCAGCCTCTGCCAAAGCACTTGCTTTATCAGTCTTTTCCCAAGGGAACTCGTCTCGTCCAAAATGTCCGCCTGCAGCAGTTCGACGGAAGATTGGTCTTCGGAGGTCGAGGTGCTCGATGATACCACGAGGTGTGAGTGGGAAATGTTCTCGAATGAGTGCACACAGCCGTTCATCATCAATTTTTCCGCTTCCAGCGGTATCAATGTGAACGCTGACAGGTTCTGTGACGCCAATTGCATACGCCAATTGCAGTTCGCACCGGTCTGCGAGTCCTGCTGCAACAATATTTTTTGCAACGTAGCGAGCCATGTAAGCAGCGCTGCGATCAACTTTCGTCGGGTCTTTCCCGGAAAAAGCACCGCCGCCATGGCGACCCCACCCACCGTAGGTGTCGACAATAATTTTTCGACCAGTCAAGCCAGCGTCGCCGTGAGGGCCACCTACAACAAACCGTCCAGTTGGGTTGATGTGGTACGTAATGTCACTGGTGTCTAAGTCACCGGGAAGTTCCGGCTTGATGATTTTTTCAATGATGTACGTCTGAATCTCTTCGTTGGATACATGCGGGGCATGTTGCGTGGAGACAACGATAGTATCGATTCGTATTGGTTTGTCGCCGTCGTATTCAACGGTTACCTGACTTTTCGAGTCAGGCCGGAGCCAATCTACGTCTCCACCAAGACGTGCATCAGCTAAACGATTTAGTATGCGATGTGACAGAGCAATCGGTAGCGGCATCAATTCAGGTGTGTCATTGCAGGCGTAACCAAACATCAGTCCTTGGTCACCAGCTCCGATGTCTTTGCCTTTATCTGTATCCTCATTGACACCCATGGCAATGTCACCACTCTGTTTGCCTACTGCAACGAGTACCGAGCAGGTGTCTGCAGCAATGCCCATTTCGTCATCTGTGTAGCCAACTTCCCGGATGACATCACGAACAACCTGTTGGTAGTCAATTGTGCCTCGAGACGTAATTTCACCTGCAATAACTGCAAGGCCCGTTGTAACGAGTGTTTCACAAGCGACACGGCTGTTGGGATCTTGGGCGAGGAAGGCGTCGAGGACCCCGTCCGAAATTTGGTCCGAAAGTTTATCCGGATGTCCCATGCTGACCGATTCACTCGTGAAAAGATACTTGCCACTAGCCACTTTGGATGCCTCTTGCAGTTAAGGGGAAGGCGAACAATTTTCGCCGAGTCATATTTATCTAGATCGTAGTATCAGGGTTTTGGGCCAAACAGACAACCGTGAGGATCAAATTACGGGAAGGATGTCTAAAATCCTTGAGGCAGTCAGTTTGGTGCCGCCTTGTTTTTTTTCAATAAGTTTCTGAGCGTATGCGCCGATCTTTCTGGAATACACTGGATCAATAAGACACTGAGTGACAAATCTTGTAAGTTCCACCCCGTTGTGAACAACAACAGCAGCCTCTGCTTCAAGCAGTTCGGATACTTCGGCACGGAAGTTTCTTGTGTATGGCCCGAAGCAGACGGCGGCTCCGTATGCAGCAGGCTCGAGCATGTTTTGGCCGCCACGAAGCCCATCAAGGCTGCCGCCGACGAAGGCCACGGTTGCAAGGCCCCACCATGCTGCAAGTTCACCAGTCACATCCACAAGAAGAATAAATGACCTCTC
>JAUWWJ010000194.1 GCA_030616935.1 Planctomycetaceae bacterium | reverse complement strand
TGCGAGCGATGTATTCGCTGGGCTTTTGAGTACACCCGTCGCAGGAATAGTCCCAAGAAGACGTTAACGCTTGTCGCGAAAACGAATGTATTAACGTTTGGTCACGATCTCTGGTGGCGAACCTTCCAAGAGGTTGCGAAGGAATATCCAGATGTCAATACAGACTACAACCATGTCGACGCCTGTTGTATGTGGATGGTAAAAAACCCTGATGCGTACGATGTCATTGTGACCACAAATATGTTCGGTGACATCATCACTGACCTCGGGGGTATTCTTCAGGGTGGAATGGGCGTGGCAGCTGGCGGAAACCTCAATCCAGACGATGGTGGAGTGAGTATGTTTGAGCCGATGGGTGGAAGTGCACCGAAGTACACGGGCATGAACAAGATCAATCCAATTGCGGCCATCAATGCGATGGCGATGCTCCTTGAGCACTCTGGTCATCCTCAGTCAGCTGCCCGAATTGATAAGGCCGTAGCTTCTGTCACTGGTACAAAAATGCAGAGTCAGGCTGCCGGACGCATGGGGTTCAGTACAAGTGAGGTTGGTGACTTAGTAGTCGCCGCCCTTGATTCACCGGAGTAAGGCTCACGCAGTTCACGCGGTTACTGTTGAGACACGACTTCCTGTTTTCTGGCTACGGGCAGCTGCGTCAACAATCTGAAGGGCCCGCGTAATATCCTGGAGGCTACCCATTCGGCGAACGAGACTCATTGTCGATCGATGGAATTGAAGCAGCATTGATTCATCGACGGGCCGTTCATTTTCCAGTGCCTCTTGGTGTCTTCCGGCTTCATCAAACCAGACAAGGTTTGTCGGTGGATCGATAAATGCGATGCCATGCTCACACGCGACTTGCAAAGCCGCTGGAGGCCGAAAAGCAACAGCTTCCTGCCATGAGGAGGGGATGTATTGGCCATAACTAATTTGGGCCAAGGAACGAGTCGTGGAATCTTCGTCGCCCGGAAAGTCCAAACTCATCATCTGATAGTCAGAGAGTTCATCCTGACAGCGACTGGTGTGGTGAACTGAGACAACACTTGTTGGTTCCTTGTTCACAACGTAACGGCACCAATCGACCATCTCAAGAAGATCCCAGCTGTCACTGCCTGCGGTTCGTACAGATTGCTTGCACGGATCTGACGGCTGGGGGAGTCGATGGTGACAAAAAAGCATCTTCGGCCGTCCGAGTTGCGTGGCGATGAGCTCTTTCAGTCGAACCGTTGCTGGCGCATGTCTTCGTGTCAGTTCAGCCATAAAGGCAATGCCAGAGGATTCGACCCGATTGAACAGTTGACTCAATTGGCTTCGGCAGGCTGGAAGAGAAGCCGCCGAATACACTGCCTTTCCTGCGTCACACGCAGCGAGGATAGGAGCGGTTCCGTACCACTGGTCACCGAGACAGAGAACCGCATCGACATCTTCGCGGCCAGCCATGACTCTGAAACCATCAACTGCTTCGGCATGAAGTTCAGACGCTGCACGAGCAGCCCGAAGCGATACTTGCTCACAAACTGCTCGAACTTCAAACCGATCAGCAAGCGATCGAATCGCTGGAAGGTATTGCCCTTCCCAGCGATCCCCGAGGCCGACAATTGCAACACCCAGTTTCATGCCGTGCCTTTTGAAGGTAGTGAGCTGGAATCAGTGGATTCAGCGGCCGCTTGTTCTTGTTCGTGTCGTAAGCCCTTGTCAGCGATGTCCTTGCGGCACCATGCGCCTCGCCAGCGGATTTCTTTGACGCCCTCGTACGCTTTGAGTTTTGCCCGTGCCAGAGATTCAGCATGAGCAGTTACTCCCAAAACTCGGCCACCTGTGGTGAGTACTGTTTCCGGATCGTCTGGGCTTGTTGTTGTTGCGGCATGGAACACGACAACATTGTCCAGTTCGTCAGCTTGACCAAGCCCACGAATTGTGTGTCCTTTTTTAACAGTGTCGGGATAGTCCTCCGAAGCCATAACGACAGTCACACTCGCCCCAGATTTCCATATTGGTGCGGCTATTTCATTGAGACGCCGATCAACGGCCGCGTCAATGAGTTCAAGGAGGCTCGATTCAAGGCGGATGCAAAGAGCCTGGCATTCAGGATCACCGAAACGGACGTTGAATTCAAGGACTTTGGGACCTTGTGACGTGAGCATGAGTTTGGCGTAGAGAATCCCATGAAAAGGTGTTCGACGTCGACGCATGCCGTGAACAGTTGGGACGAGAATCTGTTCCTCTATCTCTGTCATGAGTGCCTGAGTCACAAAGGGAGCAGGGCAGAACGCACCCATTCCACCAGTATTCGGTCCACGATCACCATCAAGCGCAGCTTTATGGTCCTGCAGCGGTGGTAGCGTCACGATGGTACGGCCATCTGTTATGGCAATGACACTGACCTCAACGCCATCGAGCCGTTCTTCAATGAGCACGCCAGATGCTGCTGTACGAAATTGTGGATCTCGCTGTAATTGGTTAATTGCGTCAAGTGCTTCTTCACGGTTACTGCAAACGAAAACACCCTTGCCGGCGGCGAGTCCGTCGGCTTTCACAACAACAGGTTCATCCTCACGGGACTCGAGAAAGCCACGGGCTTTGTCGAGTGAATCAAACTGCCGATAGGTCGCAGTTGGTATATCGTTGGTGTGGAGCAACTCTTTGCAGAAAATTTTGCTGCCCTCGAGTTGGGCTGCGAGAGCGCTTGGGCCGAATGTTCGAACACCAGCGTCGGTGAGTTTGTCAACAAGTCCATTGACCAACGGGGCCTCAGGGCCAACAACAACAAGGTCGATTTCATACTGTTTCACTGCCGCGAGAAGGGCGTCACTGTCAGTTGCCTGAATAGGTAGGTTCGTCGCTTCGCGTGCGGTCCCAGCATTTCCAGGAGCGGCGAAGACATTGGCTCCGTCGCGAGCCAATTTCCAAGCGAGGGCATGCTCGCGTCCTCCGCCGCCTACAACAAGTATGTTTTTAGATCTGTGCATGAAAAATTTATATCTCTGGTTAAAAAATCTGTTCTTGGTGTATTGTGAAGGGCGTCAGTGTTTCTCAATTCTGCCCTAATTCTGGAAAAAGTATTGAGGGAATTGAGCAGGTTTTCAAAAACCCTTTGAAAACAACCCGAAATAAGGGCTTCGAGGGTGTATTCCTGCTCCATCCGACGTTGACACCAGCGGTGTGATCGATAAAGTTAAGAAGAGTTCGTGAAAAAAATCACGAAGTCGCCCCAAGGCCCGTGGAAATGGATTTTTTGCGGAAAATGGTTGGTTCATGGCCCTTATTTAAAGCAGCGTGTTGTTGGAAACTTGCCTCGTGTTCAGAAATGCACCGTATCGTACCGAGAAATGCTCCGTACGGTACTCCCTGCGCTTGGAATTTGAGGATCAGTCGGATGAAGGTGCTTGATGGCTGAAAAGAAAAAAATGTCGGTAGCAGAGATGTTGGCTGCAGCGAGAGCTGAAGTGAAACCATCAAGCAGTTCGGCAGAGCCGGCTAGTTCAACGTCTGAATCTTCATCCGGCCAGGAGATGTCAGTTGAAGACAAATTGCGAGCAGCAAGGGGTGGTGCAGAAACCAGTAGTGCCGAGGCAGTGGCTCCGCCTGCTGACGTCAAGAAGATGTCTGTCGCTGAGAAATTAGCAGCAGCCAGATCAGGTTTGAAGCCCAGCCCTCCTGCTCCAGTGGCGACGAAGTCATCGAATAAAGCAGTCCCAAGCAAGAAACCTTCGGCAGCAAAATCAGCTCCCGTTGGAACGGCAAAAAAGAATGTGCAGCGAGATACTGCGAGTATTCTGGCTGCAGCGCTGTCCGAGAGAAAGCCAGGTCCGACAAGCAAGGCGGAAGCTCCTGCTTTTTCAAAACCCACCGCGAAGCCCGTAGCAAAAAAGGTCGCCAAGGTCCCACCAAGACCTGTTCCACCGCGACCAGTTCGCGAAAAGACAGCTAAGGCAAGCAAAGGTGCGAAAACTGAAGGACGAAGGGGTTTTTTAGCGTACACCGTTGGTTCATTTATGGCGGTTGGGTTCACGGCACTCTCGGCAACCGGTGGTCTTTTCGGTATGGGGCTTGCGAGGTTCTTCTTTCCAAATGTGCTGGCAGAACCGCCAAGTAGTTTCAAAGTTGGGAGTAAGGAAGGGTTTCCTGCCGGAGTAGTTGAAACAAAATTTGTCGCCCAGTATGGCGTGTGGGTTGTGAATGCAGACTTTGAGGGTGTCCAGCAGATATATGCCCTAAAAACTGTCTGCACGCACCTCGGTTGCACTCCAAATTGGCTCGAGGCTGAACAGAAATTTAAGTGTCCTTGCCACGGCAGTGGATTTTATAAAGACGGGATCAATTTCGAAGGCCCCGCCCCGCGGCCCCTTGAACGATATGCGATCAAAATTGCTGATGACGGTCAACTTGAGGTCGACAAAAGCAAATCGTTTCAGGAAGAACTTGGGCAATGGAATGACCCGGCTTCGTTCGTAACAGCGTGACAATAATACAACTCGCCAAGGCGAGCACTTTTAACTTACTAAACTAGGCTGCACTCAATGGCCATTGGTGAAACAATCCGAAATTCGCAAATCTGGAAAAGTATCTTTCGTCATCCGATGCCGTTAGATCGTCGGAACCGAATTGTCGTGATGCTGACGAACTTTTTCCTCCATCTTCACCCGGTTTCGATTAAGAAGCAGGGAATAGCACTTTCTTTTACGTGGTG
>JAUWWJ010000426.1 GCA_030616935.1 Planctomycetaceae bacterium | reverse complement strand
GATGTGATTCCGCCGCTGGGTCACTTCCAGAGGGAATGGGTCGATGCCTGCAAGGGCGACCTGAAGACGCATTGTGATTTCGACTATGGCGGAACCGCGATTGAGCAGATGCTCCTGGGTCTTGTGGCGTATCGCGTCGGCAAGAAAATCGAGTACGACGGCAAAAGCGGTCGCGTCACTAACAGCTCTAAGGCCAACGACTTGCTCAGCCGAAAATACCGCTCGGGCTGGACCCTCAACGGGTAAGGCAACGACAGGATAAAGACTTCGGCGTATTGCTGCAACCTTTTGGGCACCCGGCTCAAGCTTGTAAGCCACGGAGTGATTGACGACTATTCCTGTTTATGGGTGCAAGCGGTATGGGAATACTACTGCCGCACAGGAGACGAAGCGTTTGCCCGAGAGGTTTGGCCGGCCATTGTCAAAGCACTGGATTATTTCCTTAACCGGCGCACCGAATGGGGCTTGGTCAAGGCTGTGGAGTTCATTTATTTCAAGAATCCACTGGCCTATGTGGAGTGCGAAGGAGCTTCGATAAATGCCTATGTTTATCGCGCTTTACGCGATGCTGCCCACGTGGCCAGACGGATAGGCGACACAAACTCAGCAAAGCGATTCGATAAGGCAGCCGTTGAGTTGTACCAAAGCTGCAACAAACATCTCTGGGATGCGAGGGCTGGCAGCTACTACGGTTCAATCATCACGACTGACTCGTCGATCGAGAAGGATACACCGCCGAGCTACAGCCGAAAGTATAAAGGTCGTCTCCTAAGCGGCAATCGAACGCCGGCCACAGGGCATGCAGCACTGATGGCATTGTATTTTGACCTGGTGCCCGCCGGGCGGTATGAGCAGGTGTTCAAGTTCATGCTTCAGCATTTAGAAAAGGAAGAACCTTTCCCGTACACATCCCGGTATTTCCTCGACGTCTTGTACCGTCAAAACAGCCAGGAGATGGACTTGCGCGTGTTGAATTATCTCCGCCGGAAATTCGGACCCATGACCAAACATGAAACAGGAACCACCAGCGAGGGTTGGGGTGGTGGTTCTTTTATCCACGAGTCAGGCGCTCATCCGGCATATTTCCTTAGCACCTACGTCCTGGGTGTTCGCACGCAGTACAGTGCTGATGGCATCCAACTATTCATTGAACCAAGACTTGGTGATTTGAAGGAGGCAAATGGAGTTGTATTGTGCGAATATGGCCCCGTGCCTGTTTCCTGGAAACGAACAGATGAGAATGGATTGGCATTCAAGTTCAAATTGCCTGACGGTGTTCAATCATCCGTTTCGATCCCATTGCCCGAGCAATCCAGCGCACCAACTCTGACCATGGATGGAAAGACGCTACTTGAAGCGGGAACAGTAAAAGGAGAAGGAAACATGACCTCACGATATTTCACGATAAAACTGAAGTCAGGAGATCATTCAGGGGTCATCACTCCATAGTAGTCTGTACGAGTAATAGTTGAATGCGCTTTGTATTGATGATAAAATGTCTCTTGACATTGATAAAGGAAATTCAATCTAACAAAGCTTTCTATAAGAGTCGGGGTGTTTGGAAGTCAGGCACAATCCCAAAGAATTTATGATGAAATCAAGAAGAACTTATAAATCGCTTTCCGGCTTATGTTGAATCAAAAGCCGAAAGTGTAGGGATTTTATTGAAAGGCGGTTGGCGGTGAGGAATTAGTTTGGTAGATAAGCATAGACTATGGGGCAAAAATGAAGCAATGCACTAAGCTCGACTTTTGCCATTTTATGTAATCATGCTGCTTGGCTCAGGTAGTCCAGCAGCAAGAAATCAAGTGTGGGGCTTTCTTATGAGAATCTTGAAGCCGTTTGTGATGCCTTGGTGCAGCCGAAACGACGTGCGTCGAAAGAACACCTGCCCTATGAACCCCACATCGTGGTCGGAACGTGCTCAGTTTCTACGGAACAGAAAATTAGCTTGGCCTTTGCTGGCTATGTCGCCGGAGAAATGCGGCGGTATCGTCCGCCGACGGGCATACTTGTTTTGCTTGACTTTGGTGTATTTTATGATAAAATAGGTAAAATACTGGTCATGCTAAAATTTCTAAAAAATCATACGGAAAGGTTTGATGATGAATAAGATGAGGCGGTTTACCACAACATTATTGGCTTCGACGATGCTGGTTTTGCTGGGGGCGGCGGTTGCAGAGGCTGGCATTACAGTAACAGAGCTGCGCTGTGAATACTGTGTCAATCCTCTCGGCGTGGATGCGAACCAGCCGAGGTTTAGCTGGATACTCCAATCAACGCAGCGAGGGCAGATGCAGTCGGCTTACAGAATTCTTGTTGCCAGCAGTGAAGCCAACCTGGCCTCTAACACAGGCGACAAGTGGGACAGTGGGAAGGTGCTCTCGGAAGAATCGGTGAATGTCGAATATCAGGGTGCTGCCCTTTCGAGCGGTGAAAAATGCTACTGGAAGGTCCGTTGCTGGGATGCAAATGATAATCCAAGCCCGTGGAGTGAAGTTGCTACATTTGAGATGGG
>JAUWWJ010000215.1 GCA_030616935.1 Planctomycetaceae bacterium | reverse complement strand
ATTGACTGCTTTTATTTGCTCTCGTATGTCGTCATCACTCATCGAACAGTTGAGTCGGGGTTCGGTTGCAGTACGAAAGCGATGAATACGAACAGGAAGAGTAATGGATTCATTATCAGCAGAGGCTGAGATGAGTTCACGTGGCACCAAAAATAACGCTATCAAACAGATCAAAAGGGAAGATAAAGAAAACGGAGTTGCCATCGTGAAGACCTGAAAGATCAGAACTATGCATGTGGAGTTTTTGTGTTATTTCGATGAAAGAGGAATTCAATCGATCTACTAACAAATTGATTTCAAACCGGCGTTTACTGCATCTCAAAGCGAATAGAGCTTTTTGATTCGGATACTAATTTGCCATTCCATCCAACGAGTGAGAATGCTTCTTCTGCTTGTGGTGATTCGGCTGGCGGTATCCACCGCAGTTCATCATTTGGCTTAATTACTCTTAATGAAAGTAATCGAAGCAGTTCACGTGGATTACTGGTTGTTGGAGGCGTAGAGACATCAACCCATGTATCTCCAGACTTCTTTTCAACGGTGCCACGTACAGAGTCGACGACGAATCGAACACCAGATACCGATGGAAGCAGCGACGTAGCAAGATTATTCCATGAAAATGTAAATGGGTTTGGCCCCGGAACGCTGTTATCAACAATGATTTTTGTTGAGGGAAGCAGTTCTGGTCGTTCAACACGAGGTAGAGAAATTCCAATGTTGACAGTTGGTTTGAGGTTTCTTTTTCCGATTGAAGTCTTATTGTTGGTTGTTATGAATTGATTGTCAGTTAGTTCAACCGTTGGGGTATACGCACCGACGGCTGATGAAAATGAAAGAAGTGATCCAGGAAATTCATACGTTCCTTGAGCATCAGTCTCAACCTGAGGCTCTTCTGTTGTGAGTGTTAAGGACCAGTTGTCAAGCGTACAACTGTGCAACGGATCAGTATTCATAACTTCGAGAGACCAGGATCCATTGGCCGGTGTGTCTTTGAACGCCGCAAGGTCTACCAATGACTGATTATAAGGCTCAGCCAGAGAGGCTCCCATCAAGATGGTTTGTTCTTGGTCGAATTTAAGTGTTGGAATTCGATGAAGTTGGTTCCACATATCGAATGAGAGGCCCTGAAGATATTCACCAGTGATCGGTACCCGAATGCCAAGAGGGCTTATGAGTGTCAGAAAGGGACGGAAAGAGTTTGGGTCTGACGTATCGACACCTTCAGGCACTTGCATGGAATAGCTCAGTTCCACATCGGTAATTATACCTGCCATGTCCTCAAATGTTATGACGGACCCAGCCTTCGTCGGCCAATACAGTGTCTCGTTTGAACTATGGTAAGTCGACGCCGGCAGAACAGTGAGCGACTGACCAGGTTTTGTTGATTTATGCTCAGAGTCACGAACGCCGTTGCCGTTACTGTCTAGAAAGACATCTCTACCTGCAAGAAGCCGATCACCTTGGTCTTGTATTCCATTCCGGCCAAAATCCTCAAAGACCTTTCCTTGTATGGAAATGTCTGCTGCACGATCGACTGCCTCTTTGGCCTGAATGAGCCCTGAACCAGTCGGATAGTTGAAAAGATTAGGGTCACCAGCGGTTGGAAGAGTTGGTGCAGCTATCGCCGGTTTTTCGTTAAACGTCAAATTCACTGTAGAGTTGGCAAGATGCTCGTAAATTTCTGCAGGTGTGAGCTCCTGATTGAGCTCGAGCATCAGTGCGGCAACAGCTGCGACATTCGGTGCAGCAGCAGACGTACCAGAGAAGTTTAATAGTCTATCCAGATCTGGGTCACCATTCTCAAAAAAACTTGTGTCACCATTCTGGGGTGCAATAAACCGTGGTTGTGGCCGATATTCATATTCCTGTTTTCTTTGGCCATCGTCATCGAAAATAATTGGTGTCCCACCAAAGGAACTGAATTTAGATAATACAGACTCTCCTTCGGAGGTATTCAAATGATATGCAGGTGTACTCCAATATTGTGCAGCCCCAACGCTTGCTGCAAGTTTAGAATTATTATGTCCCCATGCTGTGCTGGAACCATAATTAGCGTATTCAATGAAGCTGTGTAAAGGAGGGCCAGATACATCGTCTCCGACTGGAGGCTGGCTGCCGTTAAATGGGATAATCCACTTCAGAAAGGTGGGCTCTTCTGTACCATCAAAACCATCATTTACATTTGTGTTATGAGCGAATCCATTTTTAAGATGAACAAACGCAATATAGAAAGTCGTAGGAATTTCCGGTAAGGGTTGTGGTCCTGCTGATCCCTGTAAAAGATATGCACCAATTGGATATTTTGGAGTACTCGAAGTCCTTCCACGAAAATGCTTATTTTCATCAAAAAACCAAATCTCATTTGCACTATTGTTTTCTCCCCAAGGCTGATCCCACTGCACACAAAAAATATCTTTGGGGGTCCATGGGGATGTACCATTGCTAGATTCTAGAAGACTAACCTTTTGTAGAATATTTTGTTCAGCATCAGGATCGAAGTCATGATACAGAAACTGTTCTTTGTTTATGTCTTCCGGGAGTGATGAAAGAAAACTACTGCTTTCTGATATTTCTGAGTAGGAAGTGCCACGAAATTCTGATTGATAACTGATGTTACTGTTATTACTCGCGGCACTAAAATAAGCCACATGTTTCTTCACAGCATTGTCAACAGCAAGGCTTACAGGGCCATCTTGAAACCAAGGTTCTGTGGGGTCATAGATGTCGTCTACAATCACGTTACAACCAAGATCAACAAGTTCTGTAATTCGGTCAGCAAATATTTCTTGTTGTTCAATAGCGAGTTCGGCAGTGACTTCGGGCGTTATATGCGCAGGGTCGGTGTAGGGCCAATTACTAGAAAAGTAAATTTCTGCACCGGGTGCAATTGAGTGAACGAGTTGTGCCATTGCACGGCCCTCGTCCGTGGCCTCACCGTCATCGTGCTGGAGGTTGAACATTTTACCTCTACCAACGGTTTCATTCATCTCAGGAAGAACACCAAGTTCGATATCCTTATGCATGCCATTCAGTAGATTGAAACTTTCAGAGATAATCCCGATCTTGATGCCTTTTCCAGTTACGTCATAGCGTGCCCTCACAACATCAGCGAGCATGGCGACGTCAGCCTGATTCAGATTGCTACTCGAATAGCCGCTCCCGATTGTATAAGGACGTTGAGATCCGTCGGCTAACCCAGCGTAGGTCACACTCCAGCTTTCGGCCGAATCATGAACAAGTCCATCGGCTGATAGATAGTGTCTCGGTTCAAGTCGCTCTGAGGACAGCACTGTCTCATGCTGCTTCTGCCCGCATGATGAACGGGTCTGCTTTTTTTGCTTGTGTTCAGAATATTTGATCCAGGAAAATATATTCATTGAAAAAGCCCAAAGGTTTTAAGACCCCCTATGCACATCTACCTAGTACAAGCATGACTCTCAAAGTAGATGGGTGCAATCTTTTGTTGTCTCAATTCTCTTTGTGAGGGAACAACGCGGGTGAATATGCGGGCTTTAACTGTTTTATAGATCACAATGTGCACTTTTAGAAGTGTATTCAGCAACGTTATCTTCATGGATTTGATTTCAAATCAATTTTTTAAAAGCACGACACCCCATGAATCCAGGCTTTCGATTCCAGACACTTCGAGATGATTACCGGTTGCTGTAACAGTCAATTGAATGGGTGCTTCCCCTGCTTGGTAAAAAGTAGCTTTGGAATAGCCTAAATTTTTTAGGTTGAGACGCAGGCCATTTTGTACCACCAATTGATGAGTATTGTCGTAGTTGGTATTCACCACATGAACAACCATATTGTTTGGCTGCGTCGAAGAAACTCTTGGATAGAGATGTACGCCACGCGCAGAGCAAGATACTGTGTAGTCAAGACTTTTTTTCAAAGCACGGAGGTCGATAGCCTGAGTTTGACCATCTCCGTTATGCGTTCCTACTCTGTAGAGCTTGTCTCCCAAAAGGTCCAGGCTATTTTTCAAAGATACATTCTTACTGATAAACCAATTGTATTCGTCTTCTTGCACCAGAACTTTTTTGTATTGATCTAGGATATTGAAAGATACCGGGTTCTTAAAATAATCATCTCCTGCAACGAGAACATCAAACGCCACATTTGCTTCCTCTAAAGCATGTACGATGCTATTGATGCAGTACACATATTTTCTTGTAGCCTCACGAGAACATACCAAAGCAACTTCAGCCTGCGTGTCAGTAAAGTCATTGAAAAGGGATGCGTTCTCTGCAATCCACTTGTACAGAGACGTGAAATCTAGAGTTGGTGTGTAGTTGCCACTCTTGATTGTCCATTGCTCAGCTGGTGCGATAAATACAGCACCTTGTGCATACGCTTCGGCAATCCATTGTTTGACTTCTGGTTCATGAGATTTATCTCTGTTAAT
>JAUWWJ010000226.1 GCA_030616935.1 Planctomycetaceae bacterium | reverse complement strand
GAGTCGACTCTGTGGGAAAGAGCGCATAAACTGGAAAAGGGAAGGTATTTCCCCGGCAGAATGGCAAAAAATCCATCGCAGCCGACCTGTTTTCCCTAGATACCCGCGATTACGGAGCATGCAGCGGCTATACTCACTCGCTGTACCAAAGGAGGATTCGAATATGTCGCTCACTGCACCTTTCTCAACTCACTCGGATCACGAAATGCGATCACACCGATGCATACGGATTGTGCTTTCTACATGTGCCGGCATTCTTCTTGGCCTATCGAATTCATGCTATGGGGAAGAAGTCCTGCTCGGAGACCCTTCCCTCACGGCAGGAGTTCCCGGCAGTGGACCAATCACAATAAGCGAAATCGAAACATGGTTAGAAGATGAACGAAATTTTGTCGAACTAACCCCACAACTCCCACTCGGTCTTTCTCAAGGCTCCAGCCAAATTACTGGCCTCGAGGAAAACCCTCTGACTCGTGCGAAAATTGAACTTGGTCGGCAACTTTATTTCGACACACGGTTGTCTCTTGATTCCACTGTCAGTTGCGCGAGTTGCCATGATCCATCAATGGGCTACACCGCGCAGACAAAAACAGGCATTGGGATTAAAGGGCAGGCTGGTGGTCGGAACTCACCGGTTTCGTTTAATCGTATCCTCTCTGACAAACAGTTCTGGGATGGTCGTGCAGAATCACTCGAGGCCCAAGCAATCGGCCCTATAGAGAATCCTATTGAAATGGGATTTACCCACGAAGGTGTTGTGAAACGCTTAGCGAGCATCCCGGTGTACGCAAAACAATTCGAGAAAATTTTTGGCTCGGTCACAATTGATGCTGTTGGACAAGCGATCGCTGCTTTCGAACGCGTCATCGTTACAGCGCCGTCACCATACGACTACAACGAGCAGTGGAGAGCGTTTCAGAATCTTGAGAAAGAAGATCTTGAAGACGATCCCGAACTCGCCAAACTTTACACAGACGCTGCTGCGGGCGTGAAAGCACATCCTATGAGCGAATCAGCGAAACGTGGTCGAGAAATATTTTTCACCGAAAAAGGAAACTGCACTGCCTGTCATGTTGGTGCGAATCTTGCAGATGAAAAATACCACAACATTGGTGTCGGCATGGACAAAGAAGACCATGACATCGGACGTCACGCCATTTCAAAAGATATTGTCGACATGGGTGCATTCAAGACACCGACCATCCGCAATGTTGAGCTCACTGCACCGTACATGCACGATGGCTCGGTCGCAACACGTGAGGAGGTCGTTGAGTGGTATGACAAGGGTGGTCATCCGAGTAAACATTTGAGCACGAAGATCAAGCCTCTGAACCTAAATGATACTGAAGAAGCCGATCTCGTTGAATTCATGAAGGCCTGCACAGGCCCAACACCTGTAGTTGAAACGAGTCGCCTCCCGGCAGACGCGTGATGCTACAAGACAACCAACACCTGCAACGCGACGCTGAGTACACCCAACTACCGAAGGGTGCGGCGACACCTTGTGGCAGCGAATAGTGCTTACGCAAGTTTTTAAGGATTGAGTCATGAGTGACGAAAAACACCCCGAGAACAACCCTGAACAACCTGTCCAGCAGATTCAACATTCATCAGCAACAGCACGAATACCTGATGAGATAGGAAGAGGTGTTTTTGCGACGGCAGTGATTGTACTTCACGGACCCAACGAATATACAATTGATTTTATTCAGTCACTGGCACGCCCAAATCGTGTCGCAGCGCGAATCATTCTCCCACCAGTAGTGGCCAGCCAATTCGTACTCGCTTTGGAGCAGGCTCTGGAAAAGTACCGTGTTTCATTTGGACATCTACCCAATGAACCTCAGGCACCACAAGTAGACCAGAAACCGAGACCTGCCAGTAGCGATGCGAATGACAGTAAAAAAATGCAGGATGCCACCACAACGGGAAAACCCACGTCGGCAGAGGCTCCGCCAACCTCAACACCACTTTCAAACCAATCAAATGCCGTGCAACAGGCTCCAATCGCCGACATCTACGACAACCTAAAACTCCCTGACGACATGCTCGGTGGCGTCTACGCCAATATGGCATCAATCTCACACACAGAAAGTGAGTTCTGCTTTGACTTCATTGCACAGTTCTTCCCACGATCAGCAGTCACAGCGCGGGTCTATATGGCAGCACCACGTGTGCCTGAACTTCTGAGTTCATTGAAGCGATCGATCAACGCAAATTAGCTCCATTCGACGCAATACGAAGTCTGTAGACTGATGAACACAGTGGCCTTTGTTATGTAATCGTAATTGGCTTTCGTGCGCTGTCTTCTTGAAGCGATTCATGATTATCGAGAATGTAGTCAATGGCTCGTGCAAATGCAGGAACATGCTCAAGGCTCAGAACCGTTGAATCAAGATCAGCAATTTTCATCCTTCGCTGCATCCGTCCGCGAAAGTCTGAATCATCAATCATTCGGCAGCAAACATCTAGAAAATCTGCTTCGTTGTCTGTCACTAACTCTTCAAGCCCGACCTTATTGAGAAGATATGCTGTAGACAGGTTATAGAATCGATTACCTGCCATTGTTACGACTGGCAGCCTCAAGGTAAGCAAATCAACTGCAGTGTTGTACCCACCAAAGGGATGTGCATCAATTGCGAAGTGAGCATGTTCCAAAGACTGCATGTACCGCTGAAAGTCAAAATTCGGCATCACAACTGTCTGTTCTGTACCCAGAATATTTTCGACGGCTCGCTTGAGTGGTATGTATCCATTGCCGAGTACTGCACCGCCTGGGAAAAAGTGAAATGTCACCGGTGTTTCAACTCTCTCGGCAATGACCTTGAGACGATTGAGATGCTCACTATTAATCTTCTGGCCACTCCACGTGCAATTAATAATGATTGGCTTTTCTTCAAGCGTTGGGTACTCCAATCGGTACTCCAATGGCACCGGCGCTTGCGCACAACCCGGAATCAAAACAAGTCGCTCAGAATAGTGCTCACGTGCCCGATCAGCCACCTCGGTTTCACGTCCTCCAATCCAGTAATCTACCTTCGCCCCGAACGTACTCACGGGATGACCGTAGTTACTCACCTGAATCGGCGCGATACGCATGTTGGCAAGAATAATACTCTCGATACTCATGCCAATATCAGGAAAATAAGCCATCGAAAAGTCATTTGGATCGATAGCTGATAGATCATCAGCCTTATCCGAAGCATTGTAGTAACGCACGTCACTGAAGATTTCAGTATCGAGGTCTTCCCGAGGTCGTCCGAGGTGAACGAGCACAAGCTCATGATTTTTCGCAAGTTCTCTGAGGAACGGATGCTGTGATCGGTACACACTCTGCCGAGGAAACCACATCGAAGAAAGGACACCGATCTTCTTTGGCTTTGGTTTATTTGTGATTTTTTGTTGACAAAGAGGAGTTGCCTGAAACAGCCGGTTGATCCGCTGCTTCACAAGATAGTCTTTCTCGTTATCAATATACGTTGCACCAAAGTATGCGTGATGCGTGAATGAGTTAATCCCAATCAAACGATCATCCTCGAATATAATGTGCTCGCGGAGATGGGCAAGAGTTTCTGGATCAGACGGCCCAGTTCGATACATCTCAAGAAAACAAAAATACCACTGTGTTGCGAGCTGAGGGCTTGTTGCAAAAAGCAAACGTCGATCAATCTTCACTCGATTACGACCCGAATAGAGTGATAACAACTTTGTAAAGTTTCGCTGCTGCTTCAAAAGAACCTGGACAAATGGGTCTGTTGTTCCGAAATCACTTATCGAAACCACATTACCGATGACGGCATTCAGATCAATAAACGCTGAAGCGTACTTCTCAGGAAGTACGAAATCTTCCTGAGACATAAAATAAAGAAAGTGTTTGATGAATTTATTGAGTGCAGTGTGATTAGCTTCCTCTATTTGGTAGTACGTCGTGTCTCGCAGATGGATAAGCACTGCCAGAAATTGTGCCGCCATGTGCTCGTATTCACCTGCATGGAAGTGCTGCATCAACCGGTTCGCATCAAAATCAAGTAGCGGACTACTCGGCACAGACAGATTCGCTGACGCTTGTTGGCTTGCAACCGCTCCTTTGGCCACCCCCCCTACTTCCTTGCCACCACCTGCAAACGACGACATGTTCCTCTCCTGACGCAATCCTTCACGCGATGACGCTTACGAACCTTTAAAACCAATCTAAACAAACCCTGACGAGAACGCGACTCATCGGCGATCTTTACGCCATACTCAAAGAAACAGAAAGTCTGAAAGTTT
>JAUWWJ010000131.1 GCA_030616935.1 Planctomycetaceae bacterium | reverse complement strand
CAGTTCTTGCGGGCTGCCTGGCAAAGTGGGCACCATCGGAGCTTGCAGGTTGTGGTAACGACCCGGACCCGACCGGTCTGCTCGTGTCTGGCGAACCAGGCGTAAGTACGACAGGATTGAAGACGCTCCAGGTAGGGTGGTCCATCTTCCTCGTCAAGCCAGCTGTAAAGGTTCAGGGCGGCTGTCCAGGCATCTAGGTCCTGTCTGATGCGGTGCGTTTGGTAAGAAGGGGCACTCCCGATGTCGAGAGATGTTTCTATCGTTTGAACTAGAGAAGGGGATTCGGGCATCTGTCAGCCTCCTCGGTGTGATACGAGTGTAGGATTGAGCCAGACAACGGCCCTAGTGTCCTGTACGCGGTAAATGTATCCCTGAGTCCGGGGGGCGCCGAGTTCTGCGTAAGTGGTCCCCTTGCCGTGTAGAAGGCCACCACAAATACAATTACAGTGACGTTTGGTGGAATTGTGGCATCGAGCATCACAGAACCGCTTTTTGCCATCGGGCATGGTCAGTCCGAGTACACGCATGATTGAGCCTTTCAGTAAATGAGTTTAACGCATTCCTTCGGAATAGCAGAAGGGCAATAGAAAGGGGCACCGCCGACACAGTGCCCCGATCCACCTGAAAAAGCTCTGCTACTCCGTGCCATGCCCGCTCGGGTCGCACTCCTGCGTTGCCCTATCCTGGCATGGTTGAAGGTATTATCGGCGTTGTGGATCCAAAAGCAATAACATACTTGTTGGTATGTTTAAGATTGAGTAGTTATACATTGTCGTGTGTCGAGTACCAGACAAGTATAAGGGATCAAGGCTACAAGATATTGATAACAACCCAGCGGGTATCCCACGTATAGGTGTGATTTCTGGACCACCCTGAACAGTAGGGCCGCGGAGCGGACGCGGAGCGGCCCGTGTGAGCGGTAGCGAACGAACCGAGGCCCTGCCAGGCAGCCGAGCGTAGCGAGGCTGAGCAACCTGCTACGACCGCTACAAGGTCGATACTTTGCCACAATTGATTTGCACCGGCACTCAAACTACATCTACGCCGGTGGGGAGGTGGGAAAGAGGTCGGTACTATTATCTGACAGGCTTCAAAATCAAGCGGATGGCCGGCCTCCGGTCCGCCTCGGACGGCTTTGCTGGATTTCAAGCGCGGTTCGAATAGAGCGCAGAAAGGGTCGTAGATTTTCGGGGCGGGACGCTTTCAAAGGTCTTTTATAAAATCAGTCCCGAAAATGGCTCGAATGACGGAAGCTACCATGCAGTTTTTCTTCCGAGCCACCCCTTGTCCAGCAAAACGCCATCGCTTGAATTTTGTAGTCTGTCAGATAATGTACCGGCTCTTGGGGTCAATCACTCCTCTGCGAAGCAGCTCCACAAAAAACGATGACCCGCGTAAAGGAACAAACGGACAAAGCAGTTGAACAGATTCGGGGAAAATCATAGACGGGTAAAACAAATGAGAGATGCACAAAAACTGGCTAAATACGACCTGGCATTCAGACAAAATGAAATCGCGAATATAAGAAGAAGGGCAAATCTGAGAAATGCGGAAGACCAAATGACTTCACTAACTGAGCAACTGGCGGCACTGCAAAAAGAGCTAATCGAGGCAAAGATGGAGCACAAGGATATTGACAATCTGCGAGCGAATTACGAGAAGTACTTGACTATCAGGGATGAAAAGCAAAAGCTGATGGAGGAAATGGACGCTCATATTGAAAAGCTGTATGCACTGATGGGTGGGTGGGTGGGTGAAAAAGATGAAAGCTCGTTTTTAAACTATACCGGGTGGTGTGGTTAGTATTGGAATTTCGTTGAATGAACGAACCATGTTGATTCTCAAAAACGAATTGAAAGCGTGTTCATTTCCCATTGTAGACGTCTTCCAAGAGTCTTTGTCGGACTGTGACATTATCCTTGACCAAACATAACAACAATGCCTAAATGCTTTTGAACGTTTAATCTGTATTTGAGATCGTGTTCTCTTAACGTGTCTTTGGGGTCCACGAATGTGATATGCCATACGGGACAATCCTTCCACTCAATCAATGTTATTAAACGCGATGGTTGCTATTGTCGTTTTTCCTTCCAAATTTCCTGATTTTGTGCAGTTGCTGATGGTGAAGGTTTGACAGGTTCAGAAGATTTCCGAGGCGGTTGTCCAGAGAGTTTCTGTTGTAATGATGACATACTTCGCCCCGGGGCGTTTCGGCAATGAGTCTGTGCATCGCAACCTGCACAGTCGAACCATGCCGGGTCCTTGATCCGACAGCGTACCAACGGAAGTGCCATCTTATTGCTCTCCACCTGTGATCCATCACACTAGGCGGTATGGGTCGGTCCACAATTGCGTACTTGCCCTGGGTCAGTTCGATACGACAGGAGTTCTCCTTTGTAGGTTTTTCAAGTTTTACCTGAAGCATTCGGATTGTCTCTTAGGAAGTCCCTGAACATTGTAAGGAACTTTAACAGAGTGGCGTAGTCAATATCGAGCGAACGGATTTCGTCGATGATTGACAATACATCTTTGGCAATACGAGTTAATGAGAGAACCTTTTCTGGAAGTAACATAGTCAACTCCTTTTCAAAAGATTTAGAAAAACTGAAAATTAAAGACCTGTTTGACTATAGCCCGGGCAATCGACCTGGCAAATCTGGAACTGGTTTTGTGGCCACATGCGACATTCGGCCGGTCGACAATCGTAAATACGACAGTGTTTGTTATTCGTGTTCAATGCAGGACATTCATAAAAGATACAACACTTGCCGCATTTCGTGCATTCACCCTCGATAGAAGGAGGTGGATGTTTTTGCTGGTCTGGAATCTCAAGAATATCTTCAGGCGATAAAAGCATCAATGACTTTGGCATAATGGATCCTTTTAGAGTTTCATAATGTAGGCAAGGGCATAGTAACTTGGGAAAGTATTTGACCATTCAGTAGTACGGCCTTTGTCTGTGAAATCAGTTTTGCCCTGCCAACCGGTCCCGTGCTCAACATCAGTACCTCCAAGTAGATTGTGGTTGTGACCGATTCCAAACAGATGGCTATGAATTGTAGATCCACCGGTGTCATCAGGGTCGTAAGTAGCACCCGCTGCGAGGATGAAACGGTTTCTAAGATCAGGGGTGTCATTGGCGCCATCGCACAAAGCCCAACCAGAAGGAATGTCAACGATCGCTCCGGACCACATGACGATCATGCCTTCGAAGTGACCCAGGACGATGGCAACAATGATGTCAATCAACCACTGCATTGTAGGCTACAACTTCATAATGTAGGCAAGGGAGTAAAGATGCATGAGAGCAGCAACCGCGACGGTTGTGGCAACATCATCACCCGGGTTGAAAGTGGCACCGGCACCAACGATGAACTTGTCGCGAAGGTCCGGTGTGCCATTGTTACCATCACACAACGCCCACCCAGCGGGAATGTCAACAATAGCACCCGACCATAGCATGATCATGTTCTTCATTTACGCTCCGACAATGACAGGATGGGCACCGAATTTCGTACTTACCCGGCCATCTTCACGAAGGATTGACGCTCGGAACCAAACCTTTTGACCCGCGACAAAAGGCCAGGAGTCCTGGGTCTGAGCTGCGAGTGGAGAAGCAGGTGGTGCAGCAACATTACCAGGAATGTGGTGATTGAATCTCCAGGGTCCACCGAAGAAGTTGTGGCTGGGTGAAACAGGTTGACCAACGTCAATGATCATGGCACCAAGAGCTTCGTCACACCAGTCGAATGCATCGGAGAAAGTCACAGTGAAATCCTGGGTGGCTTCTGAAACAGCAGAGACCGCGAAGGCGGGATCACCTGCAGGCAGTCCAAGGGCAGCGGGACCGTGATCGGCATAACCACCGAAGCAAAGCCATCGAGAGGAATTACCCTGTATGAATGCATTGAAGGCAGTCAAAGTAACCTGTTCGCCAAGGCGATTGACCCAGTTGATAGAATCAGCGTAGGTTTTCCACTCAGCCCGTCTGGCGTCATCCATAGGTACTTCCCGGAATTGCTCGGCTAAGAACATCAAGGTTGTACGCCTGGCGACTTGACGCGGCGATTTTGGGTTGACGGGTTTTGTTCTGGGACGTATATAATTACCAAAGCGATTTCTCGCGTGCACGTCCCCCGCAATACTACCAGACATCTGAATGACGCCGGCTCCATACTTAACTAGTGCCATTTCACACCTTCCTTTCTGAAAAACAAAAAACATAACAGACCAACAAATTGCAATATAACATAAAAGCTACGACACGTCAAGCTTAATCGAAATATTTGTTGCATCGCGTTTGCCTGCGTAGCGTACAACGATTTCTTCATTGTCCATAGGGAAACATTCCATGCGTGGATCAGGATCAATCATTGGAGTTACAGACTCAATTATCGCACCGACCGCAAGTGATGTTGCCACAAAAGCCCGGCCTTTCCACCAGTGATTACCAGCCCATATTTTCTGATTCTCGAACCATCGCGTACAGGGAGGAAGGTCCCAAGATTGAAATACACCATAAACGCCGGGGTGAAAGAGTTCAACCAATGCGTGAGGCATAGCAAGGCGAACTTTGCAAAAAGGGGATGAGCCTGGTGGAGATTGCCAGAGGCAAAGAGAACCGCCAACGGCGAAAACATCGTAATAGCCGTGGTTAGGATAAATAGTCCCGGCGGGTTCTTGCTGAGCAGCTTCGATGCCAGTAAAAAAAACCTTCAAAGCACTTGGAGTTCGACCAGCTGGAAAACAAGCATTGCAATGGTCGTCATAAACTGGTGACGGTTTTGGTATAATACCCATGAATGTATTGTAACAGATTGAGATCGTCAGGATGGGTGGAAAAAATCGAGGAATGGCTGATAACCCGGCCGGCTGCGAAAATCGGCAAGACTCTCATCTAAAGATTTCATTCCTCGATGCATCGAAATACCTTCGGCAAGAGGTGTGTTGTTTTTCCATGCTTCAAGGATTAACCTGGCACTTGAATTATCATCACCCGCCCCCGTCACCTCCTTCCAACCTCCGACTGATTTCCAATCTTTGGCGGTTTCAAACTTCGGTGGTCTGAGCTTGATCTCACGGCCTGTACCCCAAGTACCACAGATACGTTTTCCGTGAAGGGCGTAGAAGATTTCGACTGCATCGATGGCGGTGTTGTCTGCAAGACGAGCGGAGCCGGCACAGTAACGAGCGACTTCGTTCGCGGCCTTGTCGTTGTCTTCCACGAGACGAATATCTGTCACGCACGAATCTTTTGTAATCCTTTCCCAGAGACACGATAGCGTCCTTCTGTCCATAAATTCGGCATCTATCAGACAGTGCAAATGCGAGTGCCATTGTTGCGAACGCTTGCCTCGTTTGACTTGTAAGAACCATATTCCACCTCGGCATTTTCGTTTAAAAAAACTTGAGCTACGCAACTTCACGAAGCATTTTCGCAGGTATGGAATCTGCTCTGAAAGCTGGCAGTCGGAGTGCTTCAAAGTCACCGTAACGAACTTCGCCATCCGGTGACCGGCAAGCCAGTCACTGACCTG
>JAUWWJ010000307.1 GCA_030616935.1 Planctomycetaceae bacterium | reverse complement strand
TGTCGAAACTTTGTTACCAAACGGGTGGAGTGTATATCGCCGTCCATGCGAATCGTAACCTGCAGGGCCGTGTGCCTGATCGAGCGACAGCACCAATGTCTTCGCGTATCCGGTACTTTTTCGACCCGGAGTCGCTTCGCGATTATCAACCAGACTATGTCTCAGCGACAAAATTAAGGCAGAAAGTGGCATCCAATGCGGCAAAGCAATCACTTGTTACGGCAGCAGTAGCAACAAATCTAAAGCCAATGGTCTCTCCTGAGACAGTATTCCCCAAAAAAAGTGAGGGTGAATTGGCCAATCTTCTTTCTTTGGCTCAAAGAAGTGCAGCTGTTTTGCAGCCAAGAATCGATGCAATCTACAGACAGCTTTTGCGAGGGATTCCTGATAGAGAGAGTATTGAGGAGGAACGGTGGAAAGCCGGGTTCGACCTTGCGATGGGCCGAATTTTGGCAATGAAGGTTCGGACAGATGCATACAATCTCATGCTTGCTCGTGCGAAATCTGGGATGCAATTTCAGAGACCCAAGAGTGACACGTGGGTATTGCGTCCGAGTGACGTTGTAAATGTTGGTTCACGGACTGAAAAATTTGCAGATCAAGCTCGCGAGTACCTGCGTCGTGTAATTGCAGATCATCCAGGAACCCCTTGGGCATTTCTCGCAAAACGCGAGTTAGGCCAGCCACTGGGGTATGCGTGGGACGAAATTCACACAGGCATTAATGATCCTCCGAAGCCACGGCCACCGGGTAACAACAATACGCCTATGCCTCGTGACGATAAGCCCCGGTCGCTTGGTCCACCGATGCCGAAGCGAAATCTTAAGCGAATCTAGCTAGTTCGCGTTCCGGTCCTAAAGCCACAGATTATTTGCGTACCATGCAGAGTGGTGTTGTGGCCTGTTGTACTCAGTAATTGGCAACTGGAGTGAACTGTTCTTTTTAAGGGTGGAGGCACGTGGATTGTGTCAGATTAATAACCCGGTCATGAATCGCACCCCATGACTGCGAACGTTGTTCTAATAGATCAAATTTTCTTCAGCAAAATGAGCTCGGCTTTCATAGGCATGAAAGCATCGCGAAAGACGGCTCGCTAAAATCCGTAAAAAGAGTCCACGGAACTGTTGCTCTGATTAGTCAGCCGTTGGTATCGCGCTGTCTGCTGGGAATGTAAAATCTTCCATTCTCTTATCAAAAACAATGAGGTCATCTTCGATATCATGGACCTGCATGTGAATAGTTGTTCTTCCACGATATAGTGTTGATCCTTCATGTAATGAGAAGTGGTCGAGGTCGATTCCAACAACAAGATCGGCATCAACAGATTTCCCAAGAGTCGAATAATCGACCCAAGCATTTTCATCAAGCCATCGTGATACTTCTTGCTGACTAATGATTTTTACACCACGAACATTTTCACGAATGTTCGCACCAATGCGCTCTGCAAGCTCACGAGCAGTCCCGGCGTCTGTAAACTCGAGTTCAACAGTTGGTTTACACACAACCACCACATGCTTCCCGCGAAGTCCACCATATTCAGCTGCGACATCTTCCGGGTGGAATAGGTAGGCAACAGTCAGTACGGTTGAGCAGCCACCTGCGTTTAGAACGATTCCACATCCTAGAACGAAGACCCAGACAGACTGATTGATGGTACGTCCGGATGGTGCGTTCATTGCGTTTCCTCGGTGTGATAGAACCATAGCTTCGCTGCGAGAAACAGAGGCTAGCGAGAGAAGTCGTTTAATCTCAACGGCAGTTCGTTCATAAGGACGTAAATCACCCCGTTTTGGAGCGGCAAATGCCAGTACTTTTTGTCTGGCGTGGTAGACTGGAGAAAAGAGGAAGCCTTGCTGAGAGGTTTTACTGAAGGATTGGGGCTCAAAGGCGTGTATGTAGGATCATGTGTATTGAGCAATGAGCATTAACAACGGACTTTCAGAATTTTCAACAGATGTTTCCTGTGGGCTACCATCCAGCTGGGATTGGCAGCAGCCAGTTATCATTGGCGTATCTGGTGGTGCCGATAGCATGGCTCTCTTGTTCAGCCTGGCGGAGCTTTCAAAGCTGCAGGAGAGTCCGTCGGTAGTTGTAGCCCATGTTGAATATGATCTCCGGCCGGAGGCCGGTTGTGATCGGGAGTTTGTTGTTCAGCATGCCCAGCAGCTTGGTTTTCCTTGCTATTGGAAAAAAGTTTACGTTCAAGAAGCATCAAGAGCACAGCAGGGTGTTGGTACTGAGGCAGTAGCAAGACAACTTCGCTATGACTTTTTTACTCAGCTGGCATTTGAGGTCGGTGCAAGGCACATCGCTGTAGGTCATACCCGTGATGATCAGGCAGAGACTATTTTGCATCGTCTGTTACGTGGGACTGGTCTTGGGGGGGTGGTAGGTATGGCAGGGGCCCGTGAACTCTGCGAAGGAGTGAGTCTGGTTCGTCCGATGTTGAAAATAAGGAGGCAGAAGCCAAGGGAATTCCTCGAGTCCATTGGGCAGGAGTGGCGAGAAGACGAGTCCAACAATCAAATGTGTTTTACTAGGAATTTTCTTCGTCATCGTATGTTGGCAGAGGCTGAATCCGGGCCTTATCCGGCCGCCGTAGAGGCTTTAGTGAGATTTGGGGAACACGCGAGTGCCGAAACATCTTCTCGTTTAAGGATTATTGAGGCACTGATTGAAAAGAGTATCGAGCAAAAGTCCGATGGTGAAATAATCATTCATCAAAAACGGGTCGGAAATGATCCGGATATCATGCCTGAGGCATTGATTGAAATTTGGAAAAGAAAAGGCTGGCCGCGGCAGGATCTTTCCAGCCGGCATCTCAAGCAGTTAACAGAAATGATTTTTTGTGACAGCTTGAAAAAAAATACTGTTCCGAATGCAGTCGATCTGCCTTGTGGAATTCATGCTCGTCTCACGAGTAATGGTCTCTCAATTCAAGGAAATGAATAACAGAATTTCTGCTTTCGAATGACACGGTAGCCAGAGACATAATGCAGAATGTCTTGTTCCAGCGAAGCACGGTCTTTTAAAAGGCATGGTTTTCCGTATTGGGGCTGTTACGCCCTTGGTGGCCTGCCGAGCCTTGGTGGCCTGCGGAGGCTAGTGAACAGGTGTGGTTTGCGGGAGAGGGGGTGAGTCTGTGGTCGTATTGGTGTCTTGACCAACATGAGTCCTCACTTCTATCGTCCCTTATCTTCGTTTAATCAAGCAGGCTTTTAATTTTCTAGGGTTGCGCGTGAATAGTCTCTCAGACTTGCTTTGGTCGCTTGTCCGTTGGGCAATCCCTCTTACATTTGCGGGAGTTGTGGCGGCAGTAGCTGTTGGGACAAGCCGTATTAATGATGAGATTTGTACACGCGTTGAAGACGTGCTTGCTGAACGGTTTCCCAGCCTGCAGGTTGATGTGCAGCAAG
>JAUWWJ010000286.1 GCA_030616935.1 Planctomycetaceae bacterium | reverse complement strand
TGGCCCCGCATGGCAGTTTACAAACAACGTATTTCCATTCCTTAGTCGCCGGACCTGCGTCACCCAGGCAAGCGTTATGCCTGGAAGATCATGCTGATCAAGCTTCCAGATAATTTCCTTGTCGGGAGTCACCTCAAGCACACTGTGACCATTGCCCGTTCCGATAAGTGTATTTCCACTCTCAAGTCGTACAGCAGAATAAACCTGATCCCCAAAAGCCTCCGGGCCATGTCCTGATTTCGGTGGCTTGCCAAAAAGCGGAACATCAAATTCCCAGATAACTTTTCCAGCTGAATCGTATTCGCGGACCACACCATCTTTTTCATGGGCAACGAGATAGGTTCCAACTTCAGTTTTTCTCACGTTGCGAGTGTCTGAGTGATGCGAAGGCGTATCGACAGTAAGTGCTATCTCTTTTTGTATGACCCCATCGTTATTTACTTCAAGGATGCGGGCTGGCCCCGATTCAACAATCATTGTGTCGCCACTGGCAAGCCGCTGAAACGCATGGACTTCAACTTTCTTGTTTGAATTTCCATTACTTGTGGCATCGTACTCCCATACTTTCTGTCGACTCTGATCAAGCTCAATGATATGCGTCCACCCATCCTGGTAGAGAAGATGACCATTCGGTAAAATATGAAGATCGTGTATCGCCCCGCACGGGACTTTCCATGCGACGCTGCCATCGGAGTTGACTCCTGCCAACGTTTTCTTGGATCCATCGGCAGCTATCAGTGAATATCCTGTGACGTTTGCAGGGCCCACTCGTGCTTTCTGCATTTCTTGCACGCCAAGGGATTGACCATTATCTAATGGAAGGTCCTCATGCCAGCTCACGAGTTGCTGACAAAGACGATCCCGAACCTTATCAAAATCTGCTGCAATATTGTTTTTTTCACCCGGATCTTTGTGTAGATCGAAGAGCTGTATATTTTGTCCATCATAATCACACAGAAGCTTCCAATTGCCATCTCGAACCGCTAGATCAGGAAGCACTGTATCACCGAGTGCCTTATACATCTTTCTATCGGGTGGCCGCCGCCAATATATTGGACCATGGCTCACTGATTGCTTACCGCGAAGTGCGGGTGAGACATCCATCCCATCAAATGGAATTTCTTCACTATGCTGGATTCCCGCAATCTCAAGAAGTGACGGCACAAGATCAAAGGCTGCGAAACATGATTCTGTATCAGTACTTCCACACGCTTCTTGAGCAACTATTCCTGGCCCCCAAACAATCAGTGGTGATCGAATACCACCTTCGTAGAGCGTTGTCTTTGCTCCACGTAGCGGTCCCGCAGAACCGGCACCTGGTTCTGGTCCGTTGTCAGAGCAGATTAGAATCAGAGTATTTCGCTTGAGCTCTTTATCATTTTGAATGTGTTCAAAGAGTACGGCAAGTTGTGCATCCATGGCCTCAAGCACAGCCCGATATTTTTCTTGCTTTCCTTCCTGCCACTGATCAACCGGCGGCCAGTATGGGCTGTGCACATCATCTGGCCATAGATTGAGATAGAACGGTTTCTTTGCTGCGTGAGCTTCTTTGAGGAACTCTAGGGCGGCAGCCGTAAACCCACCTGTGATTTCTGATCGCTGCATCCAGGTTACTGGACTTCCCAAGCGTTCTGCATCCTGCCAGATACGACCTCCCTTCCCATCCGGTGTCATGGTTAGTGGCAGCAATTTTGCACCCATACCCTCGAAATTCGTGAGAGAACGATCAAAGCCATAGTCAGTAATTGGTGGTGCATCATCAACATCACGCTGCCCGCCCATGTGCCACTTTCCAAAATGCCCCGTAGCATAGCCAGCATCGTGAAGCATCCGAGCAAGGGTTGGTGCAGCCGGATCAAGCCATTCTGCGATGCCACGATTCTGATTCGTAGATCGACTGGCGAGATACGAACCAATTCGCCATCGCTGAGGATACTGTCCCGTTGTCAGAGCAACACGTGATGGTGAACAGATAGGTGAGTTCACATAGAACTGCGTAAATCGCACACCCTCTTCAGCCAGCTCATCAATGGCGGGCGTCGAGGCAGCAGTGTTACCAAAACATGAAAAGTCACCCCACCCCATATCATCAATGAAAACCATAATGATATTTGGAGGTCTTTCCGCCGCGTCCGTTCTGCTTCCTGGAAGAAACAGAACGCCGACGAGTGCCAAAAGGATGGGGCATATTTTTTTAATCACTCCAACGCGCATGTCAGCTCCTTCTCGTGTAGCTTACTTTGTGTAGTTACTTCTGTGAGGCAGGTTCTTCCAATCTACGCCTCCTCGCGAAGCCCACTCTTCCCATTCAGAGACCATGCTTTGTGCGCAGGTGGTTTGCTTTGTAGCAAGGTTGGTCATTTCACACCGATCGGTCGGGGGGGATGCAGGACAACAAAGTTTCATCATGATTTGAATTTTCATCATCCCAACAATTCTTTGATTGGCTGCACGTGTTCGACACCAACCAATTTTTGGTCAAGACCTCCAAAGAAATAACTCAGCCGATTCGGATCAAGACCAAGTAAGTGAAGGACTGTGGCGTGAAGGCTTTTTACGTGATATCCAGCTTTCTCTCCGTTGCCATGTCCCGGTCCAGGCGCAATAGCTGCCGAGCCGAGTTCATCGGTCTCACCAACGCTTACCCCACCTTTCACACCCCCACCTGCCATCCACATCGTAAAGCCGAAGGAATTATGATCTCGCCCCGTTCCTTTTGCATATTCAGCTGTTGGCTGTCGTCCAAATTCACCGCCCCAAATCACAAGTGTTTCATCAAGTAGGCCTGACCGCTTCAGATCAGCCAGAAGACCAGCAATGGGTCGGTCCGTATTGCCTGCATGAAATTCATGGTTCTTTTCAAGATCACCGTGGGCATCCCAGTTGTCATCATTATGGGCACCACCAGAATACACCTGCACAAAGCGGACCCCACGCTCGACCATTCGGCGTGCCAACAGACACTGTCGACCAAAGTGGGCAGTTCGATCCTGATCAAGCCCGTAGAGTTTCTTTGTTTCCACAGTTTCTTGAGAGAGATCAACCGCTTCTGGCGCATGCTCTTGCATTCGCCACGCCAACTCATAGGAAGCAATACGAGCGGCAAGCTCTGAGTTGTCACCTCGTGAGAGAAAGTGTTGTGAATTTGATTGTCGTAATGAATCCAGCAAGGCCCGTTGAGCTGCCAAGGGCATGTCGTCTGGCGGCGCTAAGTTTAGAATCGGATCACCTTGACTTCGAAGCAGTGTTGCCTGATAGGTCGCTGGCATATAGCCACTTGCCCAATTTTTTGCTCCTGAAATAGGGCCACCTTTTTTGTCCAGCATGACAACAAATCCAGGGAGATTTTCATTGACACTTCCTAGGCCATAATTCACCCAGGAGCCAAGACATGGTGCACCTGACTGAATTTTTCCTGAATTCATCTGGAGCATTGCTGACCCATGAATTGGTGAATCGGCTGTCATTGAATGAATAAACGCAATGTCATCAACATGCTGACCAATATGGGGAAAAAGATCACTGACCCATTTCCCACATTGGCCGTATTGCTTGAACTTCCACTTTGGTCCAACCGCCCGGCTTTCGCTTCGCTCACCACCGCGACCCTTTGTTTTTACCTTGATAATTTTTCCATCAAGGGGATACAGGGCAGGTTTA
>JAUWWJ010000413.1 GCA_030616935.1 Planctomycetaceae bacterium | reverse complement strand
TTGGTCTGGTATTTGAGTCGCGTCGAGCAGCTCGAAGCGGTGATCAAGTCATGTTTTCCAAGAATGGAATGGACTCCGTTTGCGGAGAGATCACGAGTGGTAGTTTTTCACCAACATGTGAGCGAGGAATAGCTCTGGCCGTAGTTGATCGAGTGGTTCTTGAGCAAGAATGCGAACTCGAAGTTCTGGTAAGAGGTGTATGGCTGCCGGCGAAAATTGTTTCCCTTCCATTTTATCGCCGGCCTCGCCACGATTAATACAACGTATTGGATCTTGATCTGTCTATACATCATTAACCTTTGGAGAAATGTCATGGAGAATTCTCGTCGCTACGCAAAATCACACGAATGGGCACGACTAGAGGACGACGGATCGGTCACAGTTGGTATATCGGCGTATGCCGTGGAGGCTTTGACAGACCTCGTTTTCATGCAATTACCTGATGTCGGTGCGACTGTGACTGCTGGAGAGTCGTTCGGTGAGATCGAAAGTGTGAAAGCAGTAAGTGATCTCTATGCACCAATTTCGGGAAAGGTAGTTGCTGCAAATACAGAGTTGCCGAGTCAGCTCGAAACGCTTGGTAGCGATCCCTATGGAAGTGGCTGGGTTATTCGTGTCCAGCCGGATTCAGTAGAGCAACTCGATGCACTCATGAATCAGGAAGCGTACGATAAACTCATTGGGGGGTGATGGATTTGTCAGGTTCCAGCAATTCTTCACCGAATAAAAAGCAGCCGATCGACCTCCATGTCTGGCGAGACCCTCCGGCAGCAGGTGGATGGAATATGGCTGCCGACGAAGCACTTGCTCGGCAGTCTGAGGAAACGAACCGTGTACTTATGCGGTTATACGGTTGGCACCCACACACGGTGTCACTCGGTAGTTTTCAGCGGTGCGTTGATTTTTCTGAAACACTGGAATTATCTCACTGGCCAGTTGTTCGTCGGCCAAGTGGAGGTGGTGCAATTATTCATGGGACTGATCTCACCTATGGACTGGCAGTTCCAGGTAGCCATGACTGGAGCCGGGGAACGGAGAAGCTTTATGCCGCAGTCCACGGCGCTCTTGTCGAAGAACTTGGTGGCCGTCATCTCAGGGCGCGTATGGTGGAAACGACGAGTCGGGAAACGGACCAGAGTTTTTACTGCTTCAATCGTCGGGCATTCGGAGATCTCGTCATAGAGGATGCATCTGGCACTTCCCCGCACGGGAATCATAAAATACTTGGGAGTGCGCAGCGAAGGCTCTCTGGAGTGGTTCTGCAGCACGGCAGTCTCCTTCTGCATAAAAATCCTCATATCCAAGGTGAAGGCAGTCACGTCGGCCTTGGAGACGTACTTCAGGCTGGCTCCGGCTCAGTAAATGACGTGGTTGACGGTTGGCTTCAATGCCTGGCAGACCGGCTGAATGGAGAATTGATTGTGGAGACGGGACCTTCATACGAAAAAGAAAACGGCGAGATCGCTCGACGAACTGAGCGTTATGAAAGCGTGGCGTGGCTGCACAGGCGCTGAACACAAGTGCCAAGACACGGTTTTACGTCAAATTTGCTGCGTGTCCCGCCTAACCGGGGGGGCGAGTTTTGTTGTCGCTGGACTTTACTGACACAAATTGCTAGCGTTAAAGAAACGTGTCGATGGTTTTTATTTTGTCCCGATCATTCCGACTCGTTTTTTGGGGATTGAAACATGAGTCTTTACCAAGCTAGGGCATATGATCGCCAAATTAGTGATCGCCTCCGGCAAACGTGCTGGACGGGCGATTTCAATGAAACGGGACAAGTTATTTATCGGTCGGGCAGAGGAATGTGATCTTCGACCTCTCAGTGAAGAGGTTAGTAGGAAGCACTGCGCGATTATCAAAAAGGACGATGTCCTCTGGGCAAAGGATCTCCGTAGTAGGAATGGTACCTTTGTGAATGGTCTACGCATTAGTGAAGCAAAGCCGTTGGCTGACGGTGACCTTGTTCGGGTGGGCTCGTTAGAACTCAAGGTTTCTGTCGCGGTTGAGCCAAAACTGGAAACCGAGGAAGACATTTCGAGGCTGTTGCTTGGCGGTGATGATCCTGTTGGCATGCATGATACGACTCGATCAATTGAGACCTCAGATGATGACTCCGCACTTGTTCATGATTCTAGTGAACCAAAAGGCAAAGATGCGGCTGGAACAACATTGATTTCGTCTGCAGAGGTTGTTGATGAAGACGATGATTCCTCAGCTCACGGGAAAGCCGTTGAAGAAATCCTGAAATCTCGTAACAAACCGGGAAATTTACCGAAGTCGAATAAATCGGATGGTTCAAGTCGGGATGCGGCGGCCGATGCCCTCCGGAAATATTTCGGTAATCGGTAGTTTTCCAACCGCGTTGTTTGGTCGTTGATTTTAGTGCAACTCATACAACCCGACCTTTCGCAAAAAAAATACTATTTTGCCTGCCCGCTTCTGTTGGCATGAGCAATACTTCTTAGCCGACCGGCATGACTGTTGTTTTTTACTCTGGCATGTCAGGATTTCACTGGAGTATTCGGCGATACATCAAGCCACGTGCACATAAATTGGGAGAGATTCAATGCCGTATAAGCAAGAAATAGCAGCCAGAAGGCGAGCCATCGATCCAGCGACCTGTGAGCG
>JAUWWJ010000077.1 GCA_030616935.1 Planctomycetaceae bacterium | reverse complement strand
TTGCTTTGTGAACCCGACATTTTACTACTCGACAACCCGTACGCTGGCCTCGATCCCGTTGGCTGTCAGATCATTGACCAACTGACTACCAATGCACAACTCACAGGCCGTATCATTCTTGCTGTTTTCAACAATGCAAATGTTCCCGACAACTTCACTGACCTACTTGTTTTAAACGACGGACAGAAAGTCACTGCTGGCCATTTTCAACCAAAACAATTTACTGAGGTGGACAAATGGAGCGTCCGCCTCAAATGCCCATGCTCTGCAGCACAAGCAGCCAAAATTATCCGCCACTTCACTCTTTCCTGCACAGTCGTCGATGACGATTTCTTAACCTGCTGTTTACCCACGAACCGTGGTCCAATTGAGGAAGCAGTAGCGGCACTTATAAAAGCAGGCTGTCCTCTTGAATCCTGTACGTATGACCCACCATGGCCCGCTCAGGTTTTGTATTCGCTTACGCGGAACTGATATGACCAGATACGCGATATCAATTGAGACGACATGCTTCGACAAGTTCCCGAACAAAATCACCGGCCGCATCAGCTGTAGACTTCCCACCTTGAGCCTTTTCGACACAGCGGACTACCGCAGAGCCGACAATGACACCATCAGCAACTGCAGCAACCTCTTTTGCCTGTTCAGCAGTTGATATTCCAAAACCTACTACTATCGGCACCTCAGACTCTTCACGTAACCATTGGATACGTTCAATAAGATTTTCTGGTAATGCCGTTCGCTCTCCTGTCACTCCTGCAACTGACACACAATAAAGAAATCCGGTAGACCGTCTGGCTATTTCTCGAGCACGCTCTGGCGGCGTTGTCGGTGTCACCAGTCGGACAAGAGCAAGGCCAGCTAGCCGGCACTGTGTGTCCAGATCGTCAGACTCTTCTAGTGGCAAGTCAGGGACAACGAATCCTGCCAAACCACTTTCCTGACCACGCTTTACAAATGTCTCGATTCCATTGCGAAATATCAGTGAATAACTCGCCATAGCCAGCAAGGGCATCGAATGTGACTTCGAAAATGCAGCCACGACTTCAAACATTTTTGCGAGTGTCATACCGGCGTTTAGTGCGCGGGTGTACGAGGCCTGAATCACCGGCCCATCAGCAATTGGGTCACTATAAGGAACACCCAGTTCACAGCACGTTGCTCCTGCTGCACAGATCGACTCCAAAATAGCTGACGTCGATTTGCTATCTGGGTCACCGGCTGTAACAAAAGGGGCAACAGCACGACGCGACTCAGCCTTGCACAGAGCAAACGCATCTCCCAGCAGTTCAATTCCTGTTTTTCTCGTAGCGTCTTTGGCAGCCATTTACTATCTATCTCTTATTATGGAAAATCACTTACAGGAAAGGCATCAAGCCTAATCATCTACCTGATCACTCGTGCCCACGCAGCCTTGCTATTTCAGCAGCATCCTTATCGCCACGGCCTGACATGCACACGACTAGGACGTCCTCCGGACGCATTTTGGAGGCAGCATCAACGGCCCATGCTAAGGCGTGCGAGGTTTCAAGCGCTGGGAGAACGCCCTCCTGCTGAGCCACCATATCGAAGGCATCAAGCGCTGCGGCATCGGTTACACTTGTATAGTCAACACGCCCAGAATCTCTCCAAAAACTGTGTTCAGGACCAACTCCTGGATAGTCGAGGCCTGCAGACACTGAATGGACATCAGCCGTCTGACCATCTGCGTCCTGCAAGACATAACTCAGACTGCCATGAAGAATGCCTGGTGTTCCGTAGGTCAGGGGGGCAGCATGCTCACCATCATCACTCGAACGGCCTCCTGCCTCAACGCCAACGAGACGAACTTCAGGATAGTCTACAAAGGGATAGAACATGCCGGCTGCGTTACTTCCGCCTCCGACGCACGCCACAACAGTATCGGGAAGCCTACCGAAGAGGCTTTTACAGCAATCTATTGTCTCGCGCCCGATCACTGATTGAAAATCTCGAACAATACGTGGAAATGGGTGGGGACCCACCACCGAACCAATGATGTAATGCGTCGTCTCAACGGATGCCATCCAGTCTCGCATTGCTTCATTAATCGCATCTCGCAACGTACGAGAACCACTCTCTACAGGACGGACCTCCGCACCCATTAATTTCATCGTTCGAACATTCGGAGACTGGCGACGAACATCCTCTGATCCCATGTAAACGACACATTCAAGTCCAAATCGTGCACATGCCGTTGCAGTTGCCACACCATGCTGGCCTGCTCCCGTCTCAGCAATAATTCGTCGCTTGCCCATACGAATCGCAAGCAGTGCTTGACCGAGCGTATTATTAATTTTGTGAGCCCCTGTATGGCTAAGATCTTCTCGCTTGAAGTAAATCTGAGCCCCACCTGCTTTTTCAGTGAGCCTTCGGGCGAAAAGCAAAGGAGTAGGACGCCCAACAAAGGCTGCAAACAATCCTTCAAGTTCACTGATAAACTTCGGATCTGCGATAGCTTCGTTATACGCCATCTCCAACTGATCGAGTGCTGCTGAAAGTGTCTCAGGAACATACCGACCACCAAAGCAACCGAAACGACCAAGATCATCAGGTACAGCAGAGAGTTTCTGGTCAACCATCTCAGCAGGAACACTTGGCATTCAAATCTCCAAACATTTAGTCACGGCCCTTTGAGCCGTACGTTCTATTATCCATAACGCTTCAGCAAAAAACGACGTACATTGGATTGTAGCCTGCTTTCATGAATTTTGACCTAGTGATTCTTCCCTTTCCCTCGTATCTCGCGTGAACGATGCCAGAACTCCCGGAAGTTGAAACGATGTGCCGCGGAATTGCCTGTTTCCGCGGGGAAATTATTAAAAACACCCACTTTCCCCGACATACACGGCGGCCATCTCCAATCCAACCCCGGCCGATAACAATGGCCGCCAAACTTCACCATGCTTGCATTCTGGACGTCACGCGTCTCGGTAAGCGGGCCGTCATGCGTGTGCGACAAAATGAACACCAGATGGATTCATTCTTGGTTATTGAACCTCGGATGACTGGGTTGCTCCTGCGAGTTGCGCCTCCAACCCACCAGCACGTGCGACTCATAGTCACCACAGCAAAAAAACAGTCTCTCATTTTTTGGGACCGACGTGGATTAGGAACGATCACACTATTCGACAAATCAACATTCGAATCCCGATTTGGTAGCCACGCATTAGGTCCTGATGCCCTTACGATCACTGGACTTGCCCTGCATGCAAAACTTCGTTCCTCAAGGCGGCATATAAAAGTTGCACTCCTTGATCAGAAAATTCTAGCCGGTGTGGGTAACATCTACGCGTCAGAGATTCTCTATGAGGCCAAAGTCGACCCACGAACGAAGTGTCACCGATTGTCTCGCGCATCCTATGATCGTCTAGCCACAGCATGCTCCCGCATTCTCCACCATGCAATCAAACTGGAAGGATCTTCCATCGGGGACGAAACATACAGAACAGCCGACAATCGACCCGGAAGATACCAACGGTTGCACAAAGTGTATGGACGCTCCAAAAATGAGTGTTTTGAATGCAAAACCACAATTCAACGTATCATTCAGTCGCAACGGTCAACTTTCTTTTGCCCCGCGTGCCAACAACGTTACTAATTCGTGATTCCTGCTATTATTTAAAGGAGGCGTACCTATGCTACGCTCTGAAATACATCGGTATCAAAACATTCCCACAGCACACTCGTTCAATCACCTCGTGTAGGAATAAAAGTAACAAGGAGCCTCTACAATGCCATCGAATCCCGCAGACAAATCGACCTCTCGTAGAAATTTCCTTACAAACGCCTCGGCAGCACTCAGTTTGACTTCGCTACTCCGTGGTTCTGATTGGAGTCATGCCTACGCTTCGGAGGTGACACAATCTTCAACAGCTGAAACTCTTGCCGGAGAACTTCACGCCTCACTAACACCAACTCAGCGAAAGCAGGTCTGCTTTCCATGGGATTACAAGCATCCAAAATACGGACTGCTTCGTACCCGAGTCGCAAACAATTGGCAGGCAAGCAAACCAGAGATTGCGAGTGACTTTTTTACACCAACTCAACAGGGAATGGTCCGAAAAATATTTGATGGCCTCATTACACCGGAATGGCAACCTCGTTTTGATAAACAACTAGAGGATGACTGCGGCGGCTTCGGGTATTCGCAAAGCGTGTCGCTTCTCGGTGAGCCCGGGAGCGGCAAGTTTCAATTTTTATTAACTGGCCGGCACATGACTTTAAGGTGTGACGGTGACTCTGCTGATCATGTTGCCTTTGGTGGACCTATTTTCTATGGACATGATACCGGCAGTTTTGATGAAGGGCCTACTCATTCAGGAAATGTTTTTTGGCCGCAAGCAGTCGCTGCGAACAAGGTGTACGCAATGCTTGATAGGCACCAGCAGGTCCAGTCACTTGCTCCGCGGTCATTCAAAGAAAATGCCATCGGCTTTCACGGAAAAGCTGAGCGACCGGGGCTATCAGTCACAGACCTTACGAATGAACAAAAGAACGAACTGGGGAAGGTCCTTAAACTTCTTCTCGAACCATTTCGACCAAGTGATCAGGCTGAGGTCGACCAATGCCTCGCCTCACAGGGTGGAATTGATGCATGCCGGCTGGTTTTCTACCAAGACAAAGACCTCGGCAACGATGGCGTGTGGGACAACTGGCGTCTCGAGGGGCCGTCATTCGTCTGGCATTTTCGAGGAGCGCCCCACGTCCACGTCTGGGTAAACATAGCTGACAGCCCACAGGTCCCAACGAATGCATGACTGTTGTATTGTTGGAGGCGGTGTCATTGGTCTTTCAATAGCATGGGAACTTGCTCGACGCGGCAGGTCTGTGTCTGTGGTCAGCTGTGATATCCTGCGGCATGGTGCCAGCTGGGCGGCAGCTGGCATTTTCCCAGCCCAACCACAAGACGCGCTTACGCAATTACGGGGAACACCCATCGAACAATTGACGCAGTACAGCGATCGACTACACCGACAATGGGCAGAATCACTTCTGGAAGAAACCGGCATCCACAACGGTTTTCATCGCTGTGGCAGCCTTTCCATAGCGACAACAGAAGAAACACACTCCGATATTCTCAACAGCGTCGAAAAGTGGGAACGCTTACAAGTAGAGCATGAACCTATTTCTTTGAAGGACGTAAGGAAACTCGAACCTGCTCTCAATAGCGGCTTTATTACTGACCACCTGAGAAGTGCCTACTACCTTCCGGACGAGACACAAGTCCGTCCCCCATGGCACCTTAAAGCCTTGCGAGAGGCGTGTTTAAGACGCGGCGTGACAATAATAGATGACGTACGGGTGCAAAGTTTTAATTTCGACTCGGACCGAATCGTCACAATGAACATTGAAGGCCGAAACCTAGCTCAGTGTTCAATGCATGCGGCCCAATTCTGCATTGCAGCGGGTGCATGGTCAGAGGACTTGCTTCACAAACTCAATATCAACGTGCCCACAAGACCCTGGAGAGGGCAGATCTTACTATACAAGACTGATCCTGGACTGCTCCGTCATATAATCAACATCGGCTCGGGTCTTGACTACATAATTCCACGAAATGATGGCCATATTCTTATCGGATCAACAATTGAAGATGTTGGATTTGACGTCTCGACTACACCTTTATCTCTTGACCGGCTAAGCACAATTGCTGGAGACCTTCTCCCTGATCTCATTTCTCGCGAACCGAAAGAAATTTGGGCTGGACTAAGACCGGGCTCACCTGATGGGCTTCCAACCATTGGACGCGTGCCGGCGGTAGACAATGCGTGGCTCGCGACTGGACATTACCGCTCTGGTTTCCATCTCTCCACAGGTACAGCCCACCTCATCGCTGATTCAATGTGTGAAATCTCAACTGACCTACAGATGGACTTCTTTTCCGCTGAACGAGCCGGTCTTGCAGAAACCACAAACCTTGTCTCGTGACACCGGGAATTCGACCGTATGAAAAATTCGTTTCCCCGTTGAGTGACCAACGGGGAAGGGGACTGGTCCGCCAAAAATACCCACCACACGAATGCACAACGAAAGCCGACTACCAAACGCCCCCATCGCTTGTACAACTGTGGGGTCACTTTCCCACAAAACCATTTTCAATTCTTGACAAGTCAGCGTTCAGCAATCGGTAGGCTAATTCCTTCAACTGTTTCTCTGAACCTTTCAGATGCCATGTCTGCTGCACATGCTGCATCGTTTCGTTTGGTTTTAACGCTGCCGCCGGAGAAGACGTTTCGAGTTCATAGAATGGACCAAGCGGTGCCCCCCCTTGATCAGGTGGCCCGTCATTGTAGGCATTAATAACGTCTCCCACGTAAGGCTCATCCTGTAATTCCCACATTGAATTGATGTAGCCAAAAGGAGCGTCTTTTACGTCGTATGTAACAAGAGTGAGCACTTTTCCAACTGCATCATAGCTACCCGCAAGCCCCTTGGAACATTTGGGCCCAACACCAATCTTTCCACGCCGTAGGCCGTTCCCACGAAAGAAGACTGTATCGTTACGAACATAGAGATAATCCGGTGGAACTGGACCAAAGTATTCATCATTAACACGACCCAAAGAGTCCGTCTCTTTTTCAGCCCGGAGAGGAATTATGACAGTCGTATTTGGCGACGGGTTGTACATTCCAAGTATCCAAATAGACAGAAGCCCGTTCTCAGGGTCCCAAGGCTCATTGCCACGATTTGTGATTCGGTTGTCAGACTTGTACCCAACGAACTCAAGCCCTTGCGGCACATTCTGCCCAAGAATCACTTCCAGATCATTTTCCTGAAGCATTGATACTGTACGGTCAATTCCAACCTGGAAATGAGTGCCGCTATAGTTCTGAAGATTACAAAAATGATGAAATGATACTGAATCTTCCTGTTGTGCAACAACTTCATATGAATCTGTATCTATCGCTGCAGGGGTCTTCCAATTGTTGAAATTGAAACTTACGCCAGGGTTAAAAAATAGTGCATACTGACCGCCCTCAGGCCCTATCCAAAATCGTTCTTCACCACCGAACACGTGGATATGCTCTTGCATTGTTCCTTTTCTCTCAGACTCAGAGAGAATGCCCTGAGAAATGACCGGGCGATTGATCCAACCGAAACTAGGACCCGACTCTTTGTCAAATGTACTTGTCATCACTCGACCTTGATACGCAGGCGCGACAGCCACAGCTGCCAAATCTTTTCGGAGCAGAATGACATTTGTGCACTCTTGAAGAAACTCAATGTCGCTTTGAAAATCCATGATCTTGGCAG